>CANHNG010000069.1 GCA_947461915.1 Flavobacteriaceae bacterium | reverse complement strand
TTTCTGCAATAACTTTTTTTCCCTCCTCGACAGTTCTGCAAAAAGGAATCATTAGTTTTACGTTGTGTAATCCAATTTCGTTTCGCACTTTTTTCATCGCTTCACATTCTAATGCAAAACCTTTTCGATAAAAGTCGCTGTAATAACGCGAAGCACCACGAAAGCCTATCATAGGGTTTTCTTCCTCGGGTTCGAAATATTTTCCGCCAATGAGATTCGCATATTCGTTGCTCTTGAAATCGCTCATTCGCACAATCACGTCCTTTGGATAAAAAGCAGAAGCTACCGTGGAAACTGCTTCGGCAAGTTTATTGACAAAATAATCGGTACCGTTTTTATAGCCTTTGGTCAACTCCTTGATTTTCGAAATTGTTGCTTCATCGGTTATTTTTTTGGGTTCGCACAGGGCATTTGGATGTATTTTAATGGTGTTGGAAATTGCAAATTCCATTCGCATCAAACCCACGCCTTTGTTGGGATAAAAACTCAAGTCAAAAGCTCTTTCGGGATCTGCGAGGATAAACATTGGATCTGTTTCCGGTAAAGTGAGTTTGCTGAAATCCTGTTCTTTAATTTCCCATTTCATTAACCCTTCATATACATTTCCCTCTTTGCCTTCGGCACAAGAAACCGTGATTTCTTGACCGTTTTTTATGGCAGAAGTTGCATTTCCACAACCCACAACAGCAACGGTTCCAAGTTCTCTTGCCACAATGGCCGAATGGCTTGTCCTGCCGCCTTTATTGGTAATAATGGCTCCCGCTTTTTTAAGAATGGGATCCCAATCGGGATTGGTGACATCTGTCACTAGGATTTCTCCTTGCTGCAAAAGATTTCCTTCTTGTGGACTGTTCAGGATTCGCGCTTTTCCGGAAGTGATTTTATTACCCAACGCAATACCGCTTGTCAGGATTTTCCCTTTTTCTTTTAGGGAATAGAGTTCCACGATTTGTTTTCGTGCTTTTCCGTGAATGGTTTCCGGACGTGCTTGAACGATATAGATTTGGTCGTTCCATCCGTCTTTTGCCCATTCGATATCCATAGTTTTGTCATAATGATTTTCAATTTTTTGGCACCACTGCGCCAGTTGGATGACTTCTTTATCCCTTAGTGAAAATTTATTTTGTTCTGCCAATGGTGTGACCTTATTCATAATCGTTTTATCTGCCGATACACCTTGGGTGTTTTCGGCATAAATCATTGTGAATTCTTTTTTGCCGCAACGGTTTTTTAATATTGGGTTAAGTTTTTTATTAAAAAGTGTGGGTTTAAAAACCACCCATTCATCGGGAGTGATTCTTCCTTGGACAATGTTTTCGCCCAGTCCAAAAGTGCCGTTGATGACTACCACATTTCTGAATCCGCTATCGGGATCGATGGTAAAAGCCACACCGGACGAAGCTTTGTCGCTGCGCACCATTTGTTGTACGCCAACTGATATGGCGATATCCATATTCACAAAACCCATATCGTGGCGGTATTTGATCGCCCGATCCGTAAACAAGGATGCATAACAGCGTAGAACGGCCTCGAGCAATTGTTTTTCTCCGCTGATGTTCAGGAATGATTCCATTCTTCCTGCAAAACTCGCCGAGGGTAAATCTTCAGAAGTAGCGCTGCTGCGAACGGCAACGTCGAGATAGTTTATATTGCATTGTTTACAGAGTTCTTGGTAAGCAGCTCGAATATCGACATTGATTTCTTCTGGAATGGTTGCAGATAAAACAAGATTTCTGGCTTTTTCTCCAATAGAGGAAAGATTGGAATATTCTTTTGTATCCAAGGACAACAACAAATCTTCCAATGGTTTTTCGAGATTGTTTTCTTTGCGAAATAGGCGATACCCATCGGCTGTGACCGCAAAACCATTGGGGATTTTAATGCCTATTGGATTTAATTGGCAGTACATTTCGCCAAGTGAAGCATTTTTACCGCCTACTTTGGCAATATCTGCAATGCTGATTTGGTTAAAAAAAAGAATGTGTTTTGAGTTTGCCATATCTTGTATTTTAAAACATTATTAATGGCTGAAGTAGATTAGTAGGTATTTCTGCTTGTTAAAGCCTATATAGTAAATTTAGGAATAATTGTTTGTTTTTACACTAATTTTCATCGTTATTTTACAGTTAATATATTGTTTAACAATATTTTAATAATTACAGGTGATAATATCTTTTGCCGTTTTAACACATTCGATATGAATTTATATTTTTTTGCCGAATAGACCGAAAAGTGAAGTATGTAGATTTTTTTTTCCTTTAAACGATTTTAATTTTATTATAGAAATAATGTCATTACGTTTGAAAAATATTTTTACAAAAACACTAAATATTCATGGACAATATATTTAACCAGGTTTATAGAAAAGATTATATTTCAGGATATTCAAGTGGTTTAAACCCATTTTTACAAATCTCCAGTTACAGTCAAAAAAGTCAAGCCTTCATTTCTGGATTCGACTCTGGGCGTTTGGAATATGAAAGTTTGAACGGGTCTATATCCGATGGAATCCCAAATCAAATTGTCACCGATAAGGTTTTGGAAGAATTTCTTCTTGCCGGCATGCTAGGCATGAACATCGACGCTGACGGATATACCCCTTACCAAATTAATTGTATTGAAAAATGGTATGAGAGTGGGGTAGAAAAATATGACCCCAATGAAAGTATTTATCTTTTGGCGCTATTAGAAAGCAACGGCATTCATACAAAATAACATTCCACAATTTTTTTGTAGTTTATTTCCAATGTTATTTTTGATGTCTAATACCATATCAATTTCCTATTTTTCATAACATTATTATGCATATAGCCTTAAGGCTACATAATAATCAACAGATGTATTTTTTCGGTGACCCCACAATAAAAAAGTCCTAGCTACATCTTTTTTCAATAATTTTAAATAGCTTAATCTGCAGAATTGCCATTCCTGTATATTTTCAAATACACAAAATAAATCCTATTTTAGCATTTTGAAAATGATACCACAAAATGATTAGCGAAATACAGTTCGAAAACGAATTACAACTCATTATACAAAACGGCATCCGCGAGGATGTTGGCGAGGGCGACCATAGTTCTTTGGCTTGCATTCCGGCTTCGGCAATAGGCAAAGCCAAACTGTTGGTCAAAGAAGAAGGTATTATTGCCGGAGTGTCTTTTGCCAAAATGATTTTCGAATATATTGACTTAGCCTTGCAAATAGAAATTTTCATACCAGATGGAACTCCTGTGAAAAGAGGCGACGTAGTTTTTCATGTTTCAGGAAGTTCCCAATCGATATTGAAAGCGGAACGCTTGGTTTTGAATTCCATGCAACGAATGAGCGCCATTGCCACCAAAACCAAGAAATATGTTGATTTGATCAAAGGAACCAATACAAAAATTCTGGATACCCGCAAAACCACGCCCGGATTCCGAGCTTGCGAAAAATGGGCAGTAAAAATAGGGGGAGGTGAGAACCATCGTTTTGCGCTCTATGATATGATTATGCTCAAGGACAATCACAATGATTTTGCTGGAGGTATTTCTTTGGCCATAGCCAAAACTAAAGCCTACATAAAAGAAAAAAATCTTGACATAAAAATCATTGTCGAAGCCAGAAGCCTAGATGAAGTAAAGGAAATTTTGGAAAACGAGGGTGTCCACAGAATTTTGATAGACAACCTCGATTTTGATGATACCCGAAAAGCGGTAGCACTAATCGGCAACACTTGCCAAACGGAATCTTCTGGAAACATCAATGAAGAAACTATTCGCAGTTATGCCGAATGTGGCGTCAATTACATTTCGTCAGGCGCATTGACCCATTCGATTTACAATATGGATTTGAGTTTGAAGGCTTTTTGACACAAAAAATAATGAGTAAGGAAATAGAACAAAGAATAGATCGAATCCCAATACTACGCAATTTAGCTCGTCCGCTAAAAAAAATAAAACTGCCCTGGTTGCAAGGGTTGTCGTTTTATGATTTATTGGAATTGTATGTGTTGGGAATTGCCGAAAGTGCCTTGACCTATCACGCCAGTGCGATTGCATTCAGTTTTTTTATGGCCTTGTTTCCTTTTGCGTTGTTTATATTAAACCTTATTCCCTATATTCCCATTGAAGGTTTTCAGGCTGATTTCCTTGAGTTTGTAAAAGAAGGAGTGCCGCCTAATACATACGACGCCATTGCTAACATCGTAAATGACATCCTGAATAACAGCCATTCTGGTTTGCTTTCCTCGGGTTTTATATTATCTATTTTCCTGATGGCAAATGGATTGAATGGAATTTTGGGAGGTTTCGAATCCTCAAAACATGTGCTCATCAAACGGGGTTTTCTGCATCAATATTTGGTGGCTTTAGGAATGTCGCTAGTTTTGTCACTTTTGTTATTGGTTACCGTGGCTACAATTGTTGTTTTTGAGGTGTTCCTTCAAAAAACAAATATCCAGGATGTTTTGAGTGGAACTGTTTCTCTCATTATTCTCGGGCGCTATGCTTTTGTGATTCTGATGATTTTGGTTACAACCTCCATACTTTTTAAATTTGGTACAAAACACTTTACAGGCAGTCCATTCATTTCAATAGCTTCCGTATTTACTACGATATTAATTATTTTGGACTCTTATGTTTTTGGGATTTGGGTTCTCCGATTTTCCAAGTATAACGAATTGTACGGCTCCATAGGCACCCTGTTAATCATGATGTTTTATATTTGGATTAACTGTATGATTTTACTACTCGGATTCGAATTGAACGCTGTAATTCACAAGTTAAAAAAGAAACATTTGAAAGCAAACCATAAATTGGGGCTTGCTGATGAGTCTGCAAATAAAGCGTAACCATCAAAAGTTACATTAGAGTTTATAGGATTTTGAAATAAGTTAAAAAAAGAAATCATGAATAAAAAAATATTAGGTTGCACGCTGTTGTTTTTTCTGTTGATTCTCAATGTACAAAGTCAAACCGTTATCGGAAAATGGAAAACAATAGATGATGTGACAGGTCAGGCCAAATCGATTGTAGAAATATATGAAAAATCGGGAAAAGTCTTTGGGAAAGTAATTGAAATTTTTGATAAGGATCGCAAAAACAACCTTTGTAGTAATTGTTCCGGTGAAGATAAAAACAAGCCCATCCTTGGCCTGACAATTATAAAAGGACTTTCAAAAGAGGGAGAAACCTTCTGTAATGGTAAAATCTTGGATCCCAAAAACGGTAATTTGTATAAATGCTCCATCGTTCTAGAAGCAAAAGATAAACTAAAAGTCCATGGTTATATTGGAATTTCATTGCTTGGAAGGACACAATATTGGTTTAGGGCAAAATAGTCATCCGTTAATGAATTAAATATCCTATTCCAATTCATAACTCATAATCCATTATTTTTAAATGCATTTTGTCGAAGTAATTTTACCGCTTTCTCTTTCTAAAACCTTTACGTATTGCGTTTCGGTAGCCGAGTACGATTATATTAAAAAAGGAATGCGGGTGGCAGTGCCTTTCGGAAAAAGTAAAATCTATACCGCACTGGTTATCGAAGTGCATCAAAATAAACCCACTTTATACGAAGCGAAAGAAATTCATCAAATCCTAGATGAAAGTCCCATAGTTACCGAAATCCAAATCGCCCATTGGCAGTGGATTGCCTCGTATTATATGTGTGCTATTGGGGATGTATACCGTGGAGCGATGCCATCGGCACTTTTATTGGAAAGCGAAACCATTATTTCTCAAAAAACTACGGTTTTTGTGGAAGAAAGCTTATTGTCAGATGAAGAGTTCTTGGTTTACGAAGCACTTCAACAACAAAGTTCTCTGAAGGTGCAGGATATTATGAGTATTTTGAACAAGAAAAATATATTTCCTGTTATTCAAAAATTGGTTGATAAAAACATTTTGGTACTCCAAGAAGAAATCCAGGAAATCTATGCGCCAAAACTCGTTCGATACGTCAAATTACATTCTAAATACGAATCCAATGAAGGTTTAACCGAATTATTGGAATTTCTAAAAAACGCCAACAAGCAAAAGGAAATTGTATTGAGTTATTTTCAATTAAGTGCTTCGGAGAAAAAGCCAATTAACGTAAAAAAGCTAATTGAAGTGGCTAATTCAAGTTCTGCAGTTGTAAAAGCATTAATTGATAAAGAAATTTTAGAGGAATATTATATTCAAGTAGATCGTGTCAACTTTTCCGGGAAAACTAAGGAGGAACCATTGCAATTAAGCCAAGCGCAACAAATCGCTTTTGAGGCAATCAAGGATAATTTCATCGAGAAAGAGGTTTGTCTTTTGCATGGTGTTACTTCTAGCGGGAAAACAGAAATCTATAGTAAACTCATCGAGGATTATCTAACGACAGGAAAACAAATTCTGTATTTATTGCCCGAAATTGCACTTACAACCCAATTAGTGGGAAGGTTACGCGATTATTTCGGCAATAAAGTGGCTGTTTTTCATTCCAAATACACTAATAATGAAAGGGTGGAAGTGTGGCGGCAAGTGCTGGCAGCATCGTCGAAATCACAAATCATAATAGGAGCAAGGTCTGCCTTATTTTTACCTTTTTCAAATTTGGGATTGGTCATTGTCGATGAAGAGCACGAGCAAACATTCAAACAAGTTGATCCTTCTCCCCGCTATCATGCCCGAGATGCATCGATTGTTTTGGCAAACAGTTTTAAAGCAAAAGTTTTGTTGGGTTCGGCTACGCCAAGTATAGAAACTTATTTCAATGCCCAATCCGGAAAATACGGCTTAGTTGAAATTTCGGAAAGATATGGAAATGTCAGAATGCCCGAAATTGTATTGGTGGATTTGAAAGACAAATACCTCCGCAAAAAAATGTCGGGGCATTTTAGTGATACTTTAATAGAAGAGATTACCACAGCTTTGTCATTAGGCGAACAAGTCATCTTGTTTCAAAACCGGAGGGGTTTTTCTCCTGTTGTCGAATGTATGACTTGTGGTCACGTGCCACAGTGTTCGCAATGTGACGTGAGTTTGACGTATCATAAACACAAGAATCAACTGCGTTGCCATTATTGTGGTTATTCGATGGCAAAACCAACCAATTGTCACGCTTGTTCGAGCGTTCATTTGACTACCAAAGGTTTTGGGACGGAGCAAATTCAGCAAGAATTGGTCGAATTGTTTCCAAGTACGAAAATAGGACGAATGGATCAGGACACGACTCGGGGAAAATTTGGCTTCGAGAAAATCATTGATAGTTTTAAAAATCGAGAAATCGATGTTTTGGTAGGAACACAAATGCTTGCCAAGGGTTTGGATTTTGACAATGTGAGCTTGGTGGGAATAATGAATGCCGATAACATGCTGTATCATCCCGATTTTAGGGCGTTTGAAAGAAGTTTTCAGATGATGACGCAAGTTTCTGGTCGTTCTGGTCGTTCTCAAAAACAAGGAAAGGTTATTATCCAGACCTATAATCCGGACCACAATACCATTCAACAAGTGGTTCGCAATGATTATTTAGGGATGTACAAGGAGCAATTATACGACAGACAAATTTATCACTATCCTCCCTATTTTAAACTCATAAAACTGACTTTGAAACACAGAGATTTTGATAAACTTAAAGAAGGTTCGATGTGGTTGTATCAGGTGATAAAGCAAAACTTGGCTATTCCAGTTCTGGGGCCCGAAGAACCACCCATTTCTAGAATACGAAATGAATACATAAGAACCATTCTGATAAAAATTCCGCAAAAACAGTCCTTGCAAGGCACAAAAAAAACTATCCAGAAAATGCTGAATAGTTTTGAGTCAGTCGCGGTATACAGATCTATAAAAGTATCTGTAAATGTCGATTTTTACTAATTAATTGCTAATGCTTTTACGAGAGCTTCTTTTTTATGTCTGCTGAGCGGAATTTTTGTAATTCCGATTTCGGCAAATCTACTATTGAAGCGTTCTACTTTATCTATATTTATAATATAGGATTTATGTACTCT
>CANHNG010000068.1 GCA_947461915.1 Flavobacteriaceae bacterium | reverse complement strand
TTACTAAGATTTGTGGGTATTACGATTTGATATGTAATATACAAATCGCCAACCACGCCCTCTTTTTTATAGATAGGAAAGCCTTTCCCTTTTAGTTTTACTTTGGTACCGTTTTGGGTTCCCGGCAGTACTTTCAGTTTTACTTTTCCATCAAAAGTGTCCACTGTTAGTTCACCACCTAAAATAGCGCTGTATAAATCCAAATCCACAGTGGAATAAAGGCTGTGCTTGTCCAGCTTAAATTTGGTGCGGTTTTCAATGGTGAAGGTAATATACAAATCTCCTTTAGGACCGCCATTTATGCCTTCTGCTCCCATTCCGCTGATTTTTATGACCTGGCCATTTTCAACACCTGCGGGAATGGTGAGCCGAATGTTTTTGCCATTAATGGTCAAGGCCCGTTTATGGGTGGTGTAAACATCTTTTAGGTCAAGATGCAATTCGGCATTGTAATCGCCGCCTTTTACCTGCGCGGTTCGACTTCTTCCACCTGTGGAACGCCCTCCAAACATGGACTCGAAAAAATCAGAATAATCTCTGCCACCCGAGAATCCTCCAAAACCGGCAAAACCTCCTGGCTGCCCCCCACGACTGCGAGATTGTTGATGCTGCCTTGATTTTTCAAATTCTTCGGAATGTTTCCAGTCCTCGCCATATTGATCGTATTTTTTCCGATTTTCAGGATGGCTTAATACTTCGTTAGCTTCATTGACTTCCTTGAATTTTAACTCGGCTTCTTTGTCATTGGGATTTAAATCGGGATGGTATTTTCGGGCGAGTTTTCGGTACGCTTTTTTCACCTCGGCATCTGTTGCGCTTTTATCGATCCCCAATATTTTGTAGTAGTCTATAAATGCCATTTTTACCTTGTTTTGCTAATTGTCGCGCCTAGGGTCGTGTAATAATCATGTTTAATCATCACTATAAATTTAGTGAATTTTTCCTTACTAAAACTTTAGAAAGGCTTTTATTAGATAAGGGTTATTTCCCTTATTGTAGATTTAATTCAATCCTCTAAATCGTTTATGGGGCAAGTAAATGATGATGATCTCGATTATTCGTGTAATCCAGTACGAAACCCAATTTATGAATCTTGTAGGTATTCCATCCCTTAATTCTAGGGATCCTGAGGTTATTCTTTCGCATTGCGCCATGATTTTATTGAGGTGTGAAAGATAGTTATTAGAAAATTCGGCTGAGTTGATTCCAACATTCATTTCGATACTTGCAAACGAACTCAAATTATTCAGGTTAAAAGAACCGATGGTTGTCCAAGTTTTGTCCACAACGGCTGCTTTTCCGTGTAAAATAGATGATTTCCATTCGTATAGTTCAATATTATACCGCAACAATTTTGAGTACAAATAGCAACTGGCACGCCTTGCCATGGGAAGATCCGATATTCCGGAAAGAATCAATTTAATTTTTACCTTGTTTCGCGATGCGTTCTTCAAGGTGGCAATCAATTTTCTGCCGGGAAGGAAATAGCTTCCCACAATTACGATTTCTTTTTTGGCTTTGCCAATGGATTTTATGTAGGCATCTAAGATTTCTTTTTTCCTTTTCAACCAATCATTTTGAAGAACATGAACGGCAACGGCTTCATTATTGTGAACGACAGAGGCTATTTTTTTTCTGTTCACGAGTCTTTTCCTGTAATAAATGTCCCAACACAGTTTAGAGAGTGCTGCCCCAATTTTATCATCATTCAATTGTACGGCATAATCTAGCCATGGCTTTGAATTTTCGGTTCCATGGTATTTGTTGGCAATATTGATTCCTCCAATCAATGCTGTTTTGCAATCAGAAACTATTACTTTATGGTGTAATCTTCTGCCTAAATAAAAAGAATTTGCCGAGAAGAAAGGGGAGAAAAACCGAATGTGAATTCCGTTTTGTTTGAGATCGTTCAACACCTGTTTTGGGAACGAAAACGAGCCAAAACCATCCAACAAAATGTATATTTTGACATGGCGCAAAGCCGCTTTTTTCAGTGCAGCAATAATTCTTTTTCCAATGGTATCATATTCAAAAATATAGGTTTGAATGTGGATTTCAGATTTTGATTCTAAAATAATATGTTCCAACCGGGAAAAATAGTCTTCACCGCTATGAACCAACGCTGCATATTTTGTTGCGAAAAGTGCAGTTTCGGCATTAAACATAAGCTCTTTTTGCTTTAACCTCTTTTATCAAAATAAATTCCAAAAGATTTTCGGTATCCAAGGTGCCGATGAGTTGATCGTTTTCCATGACGAGCATTAGAGTGGATTTGTTTTTGTAGACTAACTCAAAAATATCTTCCAAAAAGGAGTCGGCTTGAAGTAAAATTAAATTGCTGTCCATGATGGAAGATAGCTGTGTTTCTTCCTCTTTTTTAGAAAGCGCTTCTATAATTTGATCGCGGTTAAGTGTTCCTACGGGCAAGTTTTCTTGGGTTACCAAAAAATTCTTGTATGGGCTGTCAAGTAATATGGCCACAGCTGTTTCCAAGGTTTCATTAGAATCGATAATTTGATATTGTTTCATCAGCACATCCCGAACTTTAAAGCCCTTAAGCAGGTGTTTTGACTCGGTATATTCCGACTCTATTTGGGCACCCATAAATACGAATAGTCCAATAAATATCAAGAATGGATTGGAAAAGAAACCTAGGAAAATAAAGCCTATTGCCAGTATCTGGCCAATTCGTGCCGCAATTTTTGTGGCAACATGTCTTTCTAATTTATAGGATAAAAGGGCTCGTAATACCCTTCCGCCATCCATGGGGAATGCCGGAATTAAATTAAAAATAGCCAACACGATGTTTACCAAAAAGAAATTAAGAAAGAAATTATTCGAGTTGACCCCATTTGCCAATTGTGAAACCATTTGCTCCGAAGTATTGGGTAGAGTGATGAACAAGCTGGTTATAAAAGCCAAGGCAATATTTACCAAGGGTCCAGCCAAGGCAACCACTAATTCTTCTGAAGGTTTTTCGGGAAGCCTTTCTAATCGAGCCAACCCGCCAATAGGCAAGAGGGTAATGTCAATGGTTTTGATATTGTATTTTTTTGCCGTCAGTGCATGCCCTAGTTCGTGCATTAAAACGGTTATAAAAATGCATAAAATAAACAAGACCGACCATAAAATTTGTGTCGCATTTTGACCCGCCTTGTGATTGATGTAAACAATGAATAGAATGAGCAAAGAAAAAGTCCAATGGATAAATAGACCGATTCCCGCAATTTTTCCGAGTTTTAATGTTCCTTTCATTTGGTTTTATTTTAAATGGGATTAACTCTAATCGTACCTGAAAAAACAGGAAATTACCAACGAATCTTCTCTATAAAGTTAAGAATAAAATAGTAATTATCAGAATTATAAGGCTTTTACTTTCGTCTCTATTTTCTCTTTTTTTTTTAATGCAAAATAAAGACTAATGGAAAATACCGTAAATAACACAGTAATGGTTGTTGTGTCAACCCAATTTTCAGGAAGATGAACTCCCGTTATTTTAGAATCAGAAAATGGATATAAGAATTGATTCGGTCATCGTATCCCAAAAGTTCGCGTACTTTCCAACCAAAAGCATTAAATAGCTTCAGGATACTGTGAAACGGTATAAAAAAGTAGTCGATGATTTGGAGCATTAGTCTACTCATTGTTCTTTAGTTGTTAATCGCATGATCCATTTTTCGATTTCAACTGCCCAAAAGACAACGCTTGAAACAACAAAGGTTATCGCCAATTCAGCGATAGAAAGCGGTTGGGTTTTAAAAATAGTATTGAAGAATGGAGAATAGATGAGTGTTAATTGGAGTGCAACGGTAAGCAACAAAGCACCCAAAAGCGACTTGTTAGAAAACACTCCAATTTTAAAAAGAGATTCCCTTTCGGAACGTATGGCCATTATATGTCCCATTTGGCTGAAACATAAAACCGTAAAAGCCATCGTTTGCCAATGCCTGTTTTCACTATTCATCGCCCAAAATTGAATTCCAAGGGTTGTTATTCCCATTAGAAAACCCACCCATAAAATATGTCTTCCCATTCCGTTTGAAAAAATGTTCTCCTTCGGATTTCTTGGGGGTCTTTTCATAATATTTTTTTCCGAGTGTTCTGAAGCAAGCGCCAATCCAGGCAAACCATCGGTGACAAGATTAATCCAAAGAATGTGGATAGCCAAAAGTGGAATGGGCAACATAAAAAAAGGAGCCAGAAAAATAGCCCAAATCTCCCCTGAATTTCCGGTCATGATGTACTTGACAAATTTCAAAATATTATCATAAACCTTTCGCCCGTGTTTGACTGCAACCACTATAGTGGCAAAATTATCGTCCAATAAAATGAGGTGCGATGCTTCCTTGGAAACTTCGGTGCCATTGATTCCCATGGCAATACCAATATCCGCATTTTTAAGTGCAGGAGCATCGTTCACGCCATCGCCAGTCATCGCGACTATCTTGCCTATATCGTGTAAAGCGTTGACGATTTTCAATTTTTGCTCCGGATTTACTCGGGCATACACCCGAACTTTTTCGACAATAGCTTCAAATTCCTGTTCCGTTAATATATCAAGTTCTAACCCGCTCAATACTAAATCTGCTTCGGAGGTGATTACTCCCAATTTTTTTGCAATCGCAATTGCGGTGAGTTTATGGTCTCCAGTTATCATTACGGGAATAATTCCGGCTTCTTTACATTCGGCAACAGCCTGTTTTGCTTCTTCTCTTGGGGGGTCAATAATCCCTACAAAACCTATTAAAGTCAATGAATTTTCTATGATAGCAACATTTTTCAATTCCGGCAAAGTCTCCATTTCTTTTACCGCATAGCCTATCACCCGATACCCTTTTTCCGCCATTTCATTGGCTTTAAACTCTAATTCGGGAATAAGGGGTTTTTGGTTTTCGACCAATTTGTCCAATAATAATTCCACGGCGCCTTTGGTAATTGCAATTATTCCTCCAACCTGTCCTCTAGGCCGGTTTTCGGTTTTGTGAAAGGTTGTCATGCATTTTCGGGTGGAGTCGAACGGCAACTCGGCAACTCTTGTAAAGGTTTGCTCTAAATCAATTCGTTCTCTATTTTTATTGAAAGCAAATTGTGCCAAGGCGACTTCGGTGGAATCGCCAAGCCATTTCCCGTTTTTGTCTTTCGAAACATCATTATTCAAAGCCATCGCATCGAGTAAGTAATTGTTTTGGAAAAAAAGAGAACCTGAATTTAGGGTTGGAATTTCATAAATTTCTTGTACTGTCATTTTATTTAAGGTAAGCGTCCCTGTTTTGTCCGTGCAGATATGGGTAACGGAACCAAGGGTTTCAACGGCGGGAAGTTTCCGAATTAGCGCATTGTTTTTCGCCAATCGCTTGGCGCCAAAGGCCAACGCAATGGTAACCAACGCCGGTAATGCTTCGGGGATGGCCGCAACCGCGAGGGAGATGGAAGTGAGTAACATCGTTACCGCATTCTCACCACGCCACCATCCAAAGACAAAAATTACGGCACAAATGAGCAGCACAAAAACTGATAATCGCTTGCCAAAGGTTGTTAATCTCTTTTGTAATGGCGTTGATTTTTCTTGAGTTTGAATCATTTTGGCGATAATCCCTAGCTCGGTGTTCATTCCGGTTGCCATTACATAAGCTTTGCCACGTCCATTAGTAATGTGGGTTCCTTTGAATCCCATATTGATTCGGTCGCCAAGCGAATAATCTCCTTTTGGGAGTGTTTCACTATTTTTTTCGACATTGTGAGATTCGCCGGTTAATGCGGATTCGTCTACCTTGATTTGATGGGTTTCAAAAAACCGAACATCGGCAGGAATGATGTTTCCGGCTTCAAGCAATACGACATCTCCAGGTACTAATTCGGAAGCATTGATTTCTAGTGTACGACCTTCCCGTAAGACTCTTGCACAATTCGGAACCATGTTTTTTAAGGCTTCCATCGCTTTTTCGGAGCGGTATTCTTGGGTAAAACCTACAGCGGCATTGATGATGATTATAGCAAGAATAATTAAGGCATCTGTCAATTCTCCAAAAAATCCAGATATGACGGCGACCACGATAAGGACTAGAATCATGAAATCGGTCAATTGATTCAATAGTATCTGCCAAACAGTTTTCTTTTTATTGTCCTTAATCTCATTTTTTCCAAATTCTGACAAGCGTTCTGAGGCAATTATAGTGTCAATGCCTGAGGGAGTTGAATTCAGCAACTCAGCAATTTCGGAAATTGATAATAAATGCCAGTTCATCTATAAGTATATCAGAATATTGTTTTTTACTGCGCCACAAAACCACCGTCCACTGGCATAGCCAATCCAGTTACGAACGAAGCTTCATCCAAACATAGCCAAACCACGGCATTGGCTATTTCTTCGGGTTCTCCAAAACGCCCTACGGGTTCTAGGTCTATAAATTGCTCAATGGTTTCTTTTTTCTTTCCTGTTAGCCGGTCAATCATTTGGGTTTGGATAACGCCGGGACAAACTACATTTACTCGAATTCCAAGTTTGGCATATTCTAATGCGGCTGTTTTTGTTAAACCTATCACACCGTGTTTGGAAGCCACATAAGCAGGTAAACCTTGAAAACCGACTAGTCCAGCTACAGAGGCACAATTTACGATAGCGCCTTTGCCTGTTTTGAGCATTTCTGGAATTTCATATTTCATACAGAGCCAAATCCCTTTCAGGTTGACGCCAATGGTTTTGTCCCAATTCTCTTCAGAACACTCTTGCACAGTGGCCGAGGTTCCTTCTATTCCGGCATTGTTAAAAGCAAAATCGAGTCGTCCGAAGGTTTCAATGGTTTTTTTGATGAGTGCTTTTACCTCAGCTTTTTTTGATACATCGCATTTTACAAAGATGGCATCGCCTCCTAAATTTTCGATTAGATCCATAGTTTCCTCATTTTCTTCCCAATCGGCAATAACGACTTTAGCGCCTTTTCTTGCGAAGGCTAGGGCAGTGGCTCTTCCGATTCCGAAGGAACCACCTGTAACCAAAGCCACTTTGTTTTTGAATGTTGCTTCCATAATGGTGTTGTTTTTATATTATATCCGTACTGTATTTTTCTTTTCGGCAAGCAAAATATTTTCAATTCCTTTTATAATGGCATCGGGATTGAACGAAATGCTGTCAATTCCTTCTTCTACCAAGAACTGGGTAAGCTCAGGCATGTCGCTTGGCGCTTGGCCACACAATCCCACTTTTATGTTGTTTCGTTTGGCAGCGTGAATCGTTTCTCGGATTAAAGATTTGACCGCCGGATTTTGCTCACTGAATAAACAACTGACCAAAGAAGAATCTCGGTCTAAACCAAGAGTGAGCTGTGTCAAATCATTGGAACCAATGGAAAATCCGTCGAAAATTTTGGCGAATTCGTCTGCCAATAAAACGTTGCTTGGAATTTCTACCATTACATAAATTTCCAATTCGTCTGCCTGCCGCTCAGACAGGTTTTCTCCTTGGACCAATCCGTTTTTCGCCATTTCTGCAATAACTTTTTTTCCCTCCTCGACAGTTCTGCAAAAAGGAATCATTAGTTTTACGTTGTGTAATCCAATTTCGTTTCGCACTTTTTTCATCGCTTCACATTCCAATGCAAAACCTTTTCGATAAAAGTCGCTGTAATAACGCGAAGCACCACGAAAGCCTATCATAGGGTTTTCTTCCTCGGGTTCGAAATATTTTCCACCAATGAGATTCGCATATTCGTTGCTCTTGAAATCGCTCATTCGCACAATCACGTCCTTTGGATAAAAAGCAGCAGCTACCGTAGAAACAGCTTCGGCAAGTTTATTGACAAAATAATCGGTACCGTTTTCATAGCCTTTGGTTAACTCCTTGATTTTCGAAATTGTTGCTTCATCGGTTACTTTTTCGGGTTCGCACAGGGCGTTTGGATGGATTTTAATAGTGTTGGAAATGGCAAATTCCATTCGCATCAAACCCACGCCTTTGTTGGGATAAAAACTCAAGT
>CANHNG010000067.1 GCA_947461915.1 Flavobacteriaceae bacterium | reverse complement strand
TCAGGATCAGAAATCGCAACATAAGAATAAAGATAAGGCGTTGACGGTTTTGCGTTCTCGTTTATACGAACAGGAATTGGCCAAAAAACAAGAACAAGATGCTACCAAACGTACTTCACAAGTAAGTTCCGGTGACCGTTCAGCCAAAATTAGAACTTATAACTATGCGCAAGGTCGTGTGACGGATCACCGTGTGGGATTGACTTTATACGATTTAGGAAATATTATGAATGGCGACATCCAGAAAATTGTTGACGAATTACAACTAGTCAATAATATGGAGAAACTGAAGGAAGCTAGCGAGGTTTTTTAAGGTGACTAAAAGATAATAGACGAAGAGATAATAGATGCCATACTGAATTGTTTGGCATTTTTTTAAACCTTGTGAACTTTGCGAAAAACTTTGCGAACTTTGCGGTTAAACACACAACAATGACAACTACAGAACTAATCGGCCAAATCAAAATCAAAAAATCGTTTCTATGTGTAGGACTGGATGTTGATTTGAATAAAATACCCTCCCATTTATTAGAATTAGAAGACCCGATTTTCGAGTTCAACAAGGCGATAATCGATGCCACGCACGATTTGGCTGTTGCCTATAAACCCAATACGGCATTTTATGAAGCGTATGGAATAAAAGGTTGGCAATCGTTGCAAAAAACCATTAACTACATCAACGAAAACTACCCTGAAATTTTCACGATTGCCGATGCGAAACGCGGTGATATTGGAAACACTTCGTCCATGTATGCCAAAGCTTTTTTCGAGGATTTGAACTTTGACAGCGTTACCGTTGCTCCTTATATGGGGAAAGATTCAGTGGAACCTTTCTTGGCTTTCGAAAATAAACACACGATTCTATTGGCTTTGACTTCGAATGAAGGGGCATTTGATTTTCAAACCTTAAATGTTGGTGGAAAGGAATTATACAAACAGGTTTTGGAAACCTCAAAAACTTGGAAAAATTCCGATAACCTCATGTATGTTGTTGGCGCCACAAAAGCCGAATATTTCACGGAAATTCGCAAAATTGTCCCTAATAGTTTCTTGCTTGTCCCTGGTGTTGGCGCACAAGGTGGAAGCCTTTCGGAAGTATGTAAATACGGAATGAATGCCAATGTTGGCTTGCTGATCAATTCTTCAAGAGCGATTATTTATGCCTCAAAGGGAACTGATTTTGCCGAAAAGGCTAGGGAAGAAGCGTCGAAAATGCAGCAAGAAATGGAAGCTATTTTGAAATTAAATTAGCCACGAATTAAATCTGTAAATAAAATCCATTGATCAACTACATCACATACAAAAATGAAAACAGCGATCAGTGGGTGACTTTTGTCCACGGTGCCGGCGGGAGTTCGTCTATATGGTTCAAACAAATTCGGGATTTTAAAAAATCCTATAATGTATTGTTGTTGGATTTACGCGGACACGGAAATTCCAATGTCAAAATCAAAAAAGCTTTTAAACAGAAATATACCTTCGAATCCATTGCTAATGATGTTCTGGAAGTAATTGACTATCTAAAAATCGAAAAATCACACTTTGTCGGGATTTCTCTCGGCACGATTTTGATTCGTCAATTGGCCGAAATGCATCCGGAACGCGTGCAAAGTATGATTCTTGGAGGCGCTATCTTGAAAATGAATTTTCGTTCGCAAATCTTGATGAGATTGGGAAATATGTTTAAATATGTGTTGCCATATTTGGTATTGTACCAATTTTTTGCCTTTGTGATTATGCCTAAAAAAAATCACAAACAATCCCGATTGCTTTTCATTAATGAAGCTAAAAAGTTGTACCAAAAAGAATTTATAAAATGGTTCAAATTGACAGCCGAAATAAATCCGTTGCTGAGATGGTTTCGACAAGTGGAACTAAATATACCAACGCTATACATAATGGGGGAGGAAGATTATATGTTTTTGCCTTCTGTTCGACTAGTGGTCGAAAAACATTATAAATCATCGAAATTATTTGTTGTCGAACAATGTGGTCACGTGGTCAATGTCGAACAGCCCATGGTTTTTAATAACGAAGTTTTATCTTTCATTGGTTCATCCAAATAAAAATGCCGACATCCTAAAACGTCGGCATTCTTTTACTAACCAAAACCAAAATAATAAATAACCAGTTTATTACTTTACAAAGTTTGTAAATTCCTTACTCTTTTGCTGTTAATATTTTGTTATTACTTTGTTGTATTTACGTTAAGTTTTTTAACTTTATTCTATTGTTTTAAAAAGTTTTATTACTGAAAATCAATTGTTTAGTATGATTGGTTTTCTTTTTCCATCATTCCTTTTTTCTTTATGAAAAGCATCTTAATCGAGATGATTTACAGGAATTATTGACCCCATTGTCATAGGCACATTTTGATAAAAAACTATTAAATTCTATAAATTATGAAATCACATAAAAAATTGACGACAGCTTCAGGAAAACCTTATGTAGAAAATGAAAATTCGCAATCTGTGGGGCCACGGGGTCCATTATTGTTGCAGGATTTTATTCTTCACGAAAAAATGGCGCATTTCAATAGAGAGCGCATTCCAGAGCGAGTAGTGCATGCAAAAGGTTCTGGAGCTTTTGGAACTTTTACCGTAACGCATAATATTACTAAATACACTAAGGCCAAGATTTTCTCGGAACTTGGAAAAGAAACCAAAGTATTTATGCGGTTTTCGACCGTTGGTGGTGAAAAAGGTTCAGCTGATACGGAACGTGATCCAAGGGGTTTTGCCATAAAATTCTATACCGAAGATGGCAATTGGGATTTGGTGGGTAACAATACACCCGTGTTTTTCGTGAAAGATCCCAAAAAATTTGGGGATTTTATTCACACCCAAAAACGGGATCCTCACACCAATTTAAAATCACCCACCATGATGTGGGATTTCTGGTCGCTGAATCCTGAAAGTTTGCATCAAGTTTTGATATTGATGTCGGATAGGGGGACACCTTATGGATACCGCCACATGCATGGTTTTGGCAGTCATACGTATTCGATGATAAACGATGCCAACGAGCGTTTTTATGTAAAATTTCATTTTATAACCGCCCAAGGGATCAAGAATTTCAGCAATGAACAAGCGGCTCAAATGAAATCGCATGACATGGATTTTTCACAAAGGGATTTATTCGATAATATTGAAGGTGGAAATTTTCCGCAATGGAATTTGAAAATCCAGGTCATGACTGAAGCCGAAGCCAATAATGGAGAGTATTACTTTAACCCATTCGATTTGACCAAGGTTTGGCCACACGCAGATTTCCCGTTGATAGATGTTGGTGTTTTGGAATTGAATCAAAATCCACAAAATTATTTTCAAGATGTTGAACAAGCCGCTTTTGCGCCGGCTCATATCGTAGATGGTATTGGCTATTCTCCCGACAAGATGTTGCAAGGTCGTATCTTGTCTTATCCAGATGCACAACGATATCGTTTGGGTGTCAATTATGAACAGATTCCAGTGAACCGTTGCCCATTTGCCTTCAACAATTACCAAAGAGACGGACAAATGAGGGTGGATGGAAATGGAGGAAAAAATCCAAATTATTTTCCGAACAGTTTCGATGACATCGATATCGACCAGTCTTATAAAGAACCGCCATTGCCTATCAATAGTCATTTTGCCGATTGGTACGACAGGAATTGCGAGGGAGAAAACGACCATTTTTCACAACCCGGAAGACTATTTCAAATTATGACTCCGGAAGAACAACAAAACACCATTGACAATATAGTTGATGCCATGTCTGGCATTCACGGGCCTCTAAAAGAGGAAATCGTAACACGTCAATTGTTTCTTTGGTACAGAGTCGATCCTCTTTTGGGTATGGGAATAGCCAAAGGATTGAAAGTTGAATTTGAGGATTTACCGGCTTAATTTTTAATAGAACACTACCGTTTTATTGTCATAAACCATAGTTTTTCTTTCGGCGTGGAGCTTTATGGCCCTAGCCAAAACGATGCGTTCTAAATCGCGTCCTTTCATAATAAAATCGTCGATGGAATTGATGTGAGAAACACGGGTGATGTCTTGCTCAATAATAGGCCCTTCATCCAAGTGTTGTGTCACATAATGACTAGTAGCACCTATGATTTTAACGCCTCTTTTAAAAGCGGAATGATACGGCTTGGCGCCAGGAAAAGCCGGTAAAAAGGAATGATGGATATTGATGATTTTATTTTCGTAAAGAGAGATTAAAGTAGGCGTTATAATTTGCATGTAACGAGCCAAAACAACGAAGTCTATTTCGTGTTTTTGAAGCAATGCTATCTGTTGTTTTTCGCCTTCTTCTTTATTTTCCTTGGTAAAGGGAATGTAGTAAAAAGGAATGTTAAACCGTTTTGCAATAGGTTTCAAATCTTCGTGGTTACTAATAATCAAAGGAATTTCCACATTCAATTCATCTGCACTGTATCGCCCCAAGATATCAAATAAGCAATGGTCGTATTTGGATACAAAAAGCGCCATTTTTGGTTTTTGATCTTTGGTGTAAATTTCCCACGACATTTTAAAATCGTTGGCAATAGTTTGATGAAAATCATTCTTTATTGAGGCAACATCTATAGCTTGATTGGTAAGTTCACACTCGAGTCGCATAAAAAAAACGTTTTGCTCTACATCCACATGCTGGTCGATATAGATAATATTTCCTTCCACTTTTACTATAAAATTAGTGACTGCGGCAATAATTCCTTTTTGGTCTTTACAATGAATTAGTATGGTTATTTTTTGCATA
Organism: Flavobacteriaceae bacterium; assembly: GCA_947461915.1. Lineage (GTDB taxonomy): Bacteria > Bacteroidota > Bacteroidia > Flavobacteriales > Flavobacteriaceae > Flavobacterium. The sequence continues at coordinate 3,227 of CANHNG010000067.1, read as the reverse complement.
ATATATTAATTTGTAGCTACTCCCGCTTTTCATTTCAAGTCCTCACTTTCTAAAGTTCCGGGCTTTCCATTTCTATCAGGGCCAGAATCCCTGAGCGTTCGTGAATGTTTATCGATAATTTTCTCCAAAAATAATCTTATTTTTTTTAATAAAAAACCAGCTTACCATTAAATATAAATTTGGTTACATTTTAGATGTATTGATTGAAATGTTTTATAAATGGTCATAAAGTGATTTCTAAAGCGGATACCAACGGTTATCTGGATAAAGAAGTGGTATTAATTACTTTGTGGTGAAATTAAATTTCAATTTTTTTATAGGAACAAGTGTGTGAATTGCCTATTAAGCTTTTTGATTTTCAGAAGTAAATAATTAGTATTTTTTTGATTAGATTTTTTTCAGTTGTGTTTTTGATAAAAACTTATGTTTTTTGTGTTTATATTAACACGAATATTTTGTAATTAACTAGTAATTAATAATTTATAATTTAATTTTGATTGTTTATAATTACTGTATTCATGTTATTTTTCCTAATAAGAAATGCTTTTTATCGATAATATTCACTTTTTATCGGTTTTTAACAGTCTTTTTTTTTCATTCATTTTTTACGACTTAACTTTAGTATAGAAACTTTTAAAAGAAGTTTTAAGTTTTGCTATACAGCAACTTTTCGTTCATAATTGGTTAGAAAAGAGTTTATTCGTATTCCCCAAATGGAGAATTCTTTTGACGATGGTACACTTCAATTTTTTTGAAGAGGTTTTTTTTCTAGACACGATTCCCCAAATCTGTAAACTTCCTGTTATCCCCTAATTTATGGTGTTAAAATATTTATCATTATGAAAAAATTTATGTTACTAGGGTTTCGTGACTTTTTTAGCTCTCAAAGTTTAGTCTTTGATAGTAGCAGAGAAAGTAGTTTTAAGTTCGATTTTACGAAGGACAGCTTAAAAGAAAAAGGGGGCTCGAATCAGTCGAGAGTTAAAGGTATCAGCAGTTTAATTTTATTGTTGATACTCTTTTTGTTTTCTAATTTTTTAATTGCTCAAGTTACCATCGATGGAAATCCTATTGAATGGGGTACAGCAGCTGTTACAGGTCAGCCAATTTATAGCTATCAATCGGATCCTTTTGGTAGTGGAGTAGTGGATAACCAGTTTACAAATGGTTCCAAAGACTTTATGCTTGCCGCAGACCAAAGCTGGGTGATTGGCCAAACCAAGGCTAAAAACGATATTTCAAATGGGGCTGCTGTGCTTATTGGATCTAAATTGTATTTTGCAGGTGACAGAACCTCTAATAATGGTGACGCACAAATTGGTTTTTGGTTTTACCTCAATGGAACTGGTCCTAATGTAAACGGACATTTTGCCCCGCCACATGTTGTAGGTGATTTGCTTATTCTGGCAGATTTTACGGGTGGTGGCCGAAATGCATTGGTAACTGTTTATAAATGGGTTGGTACTGGTGGTAACGTTCCTAATACAGGAGGAACACTAAATACGACTTCCCTCTCAGGTACGGTAGCTGAAAATAATGATAGATCTTATCCGATACCTATTGGTTGGACTTTTATACATACTGCATATGAAACTAATGAATTTTATGAGGGAGTGGTTAACTTAGCAGATCTGGGTCTCAGCAATTTCTGCTTTGCCAGTTTCCTACTTGAGGCCAGATCTTCGCAGTCCATAACGGCATCTCTAGATGATTTTGTTGGGGGTGCTTTTGGTGGTGTTCCTGATATTCCAACACCTGGTCCTGTTGCCCGTTGCGGTGCAGGATCAGTTAACTTAACTGCATCGGGTTGTGCAGGTGGTACTTTAAAATGGTATGCTACTGCTACAAGTACAACTGTGCTAGTTACAGGTTCTACTTATACTACTCCTTCAATAACTCAAACAACAAGTTATTTTGTTAGTTGTACTAATGTTAATGGTTGTGAGAGCAAGAGAGCTGAAGTAAAGGCTACAATAAATCCTAATCCAACGGTTACGGTAAATTCAGGAGCCCGTTGTATTAGTGGTACTAATTCAAGTGCTGTTACATTAACAGCGACTACAAATGCAGTTAATCCAAGCTATTCATGGAGCCCAGGTGGTGCAACTACAGCTTCGATAAGTGTATCTCCAGCTGTAACTACTATTTATACAGTGACAGTAACTAACGGAACTACTGGTTGTTCTAATTCAGCTTCAGGTACAATAACAGTAAATCCGCTTCCAGCGATTACTTGCCCAGCTCCTGATTCTGCACCAGTTCTGTGTCGAGTAACTCAGGCTATAGCACAAGCACAGGCAGATGTAGATTTTGCAGCTTGGTTTGCTACAGGTCCAGTGGAGCCAGCAGGTCATTCAGTTGTGGCAACCTATGCTTATTCAGCTGGAGCAACACCTTCTACCGTTGGTACGGCACCCTTGATTCTAGCATTTATAAATCCAGCAACAATAACTACATCTGTAACTGTTACATGGACTATAACGAACACAACAACAGGATGTGTAAATTCATGCAGTTCAACATGGACACTAGAATATGGTTGTGTTATATCTTGTAGCTCAGTACCTACAAATTTAACATGTAATGGTAATAATTCAGGGTCTATCACGGTTACTGTAGGAGGTGGATCACCACCCTTTACAGCAACACTTTTTTTAAGTACTGATATCACATTTGCTAATCCTATAGGTAATCCTGGGACAGGAATAGCAGAGCAAGGATCATATACATTCACAGGTTTGGCAGCTGGTAGTTATGTTGTAGTTACTACAGATGCAACCACAACTTTTGCTACTGGAGGTGCTTGCCCCGCTACACTTACAGAACCAGCTCCATTAAGCTGTTCTGTATCTAAAGTAAAAGATGCAACCTGTAATGGCGACAAAGATGGTTCAGCAACCGTAACGCCAGTAGGAGGAAACGGTGGCTTCACTTACCTTTGGGATAGCGGAGAAACTACAGCCACAGCCACAGCATTAAATGCAGGCATACATTCAGTAGCAGTAACCGATTCAAAAGGATGTACAACCTCTTGTGAAGTTACCATAGGACAACCAGCTCCATTAAGCTGTTCTGTATCTAAAGTAAAAGATGCGACCTGTAATGGAGACAAAGATGGTTCAGCAACTGTAACGCCAGTAGGAGGAAACGGTGGCTTCACCTACCTTTGGAATAGCGGAGAAACTACTGCCACAGCCACAGCATTAAATGCAGGCATACACTCAGTA
>CANHNG010000066.1 GCA_947461915.1 Flavobacteriaceae bacterium | reverse complement strand
CTAGGAATAGAACCTGCTCCGGTGTTATAATAGGCTAGTCCGGAAGGTATAAACATCACCCCAGCGCCGAAATCAGTGTATGTTATTGTATTATCAGCATTAGAAGGGTAGGTACCCGTTTTAAATTGCGGAAAAATTTCTCCCCAGCCCTTAATAGTGCGCAATAAACTTAGAAATTGTTGAGGCAATTTAACTTCTTCAAATCCAGTGGCGGCAACTGTAGTATTAGCAACTGCTGTTGTACTTTGCAAATAACTCCCACTGTAAGATGCCAATACAGCATCCGTATTAGTTGGCGATTCTCCAATTCCTTGTCGTAATACTAAATAATAAACTTTATAATTGATACCATGAAGGCTTACGTTCCTACTCCAAAGTTGAGGAAAAACAGTACTATCTTTAGTTGCATTAGCCTCATAGGACTTAATTGGAACTTGTGAACCACCTAAAGGAATTGATTTAATTATGACATCATTATCAGCAAAATTTGGATCGGTTAAATCCATATCTAAATAATGAGTGGTTAAATAGGTTTTAATAGTTGTATTATCCGCATCAAATTGTAATTTATAGTCACGGGCAGGTGTAATTTCGGTAGTGGTATCATTGTTTGAACAAGAAAATAAAGAGAGGGTTGTAATTAATACAATAAAATAAAACTTAAATTTGTTCATTATAGCTGATTTTTGAGTGCGCAAGATACAATTTTGATTTATTTTTGCGTACTATTTAACTTCGATTTTGGAAAATTTATGAGAATAGATAAATATTTATGGTGTGTGCGTTATTATAAAACACGAAACATGGTGACCGAAGCGTGCAAAAAAAACCATATCACCGTAAATGGTCAAGTTGCCAAAGCATCAAAGGAAGTTTTTGCCACCGACAAAATCACGTTTCGAAAAGACCAAATCACCCAAATCATCACCGTATTGGATATTCCCGAAAACCGTGTGGGAGCTAAATTGGTGGATGTGTATCGAAAAAACGAAACTCCGGCAGAAGCCTACGAACATTTAGAACTATTGAAATTATCCAAGGAACATTATCGGAAAAATGGTGACGGTCGTCCAACAAAAAAAGACCGTAGGGATATCGATGATTTTGGAAATCAAAAAACGGAATAAAAGAAAGCAACAGCACTAAAAGAAACTTCAAATCTCAATCAAAATTCATAAAAAAATGAGCCAAAATATTATCTTATCCAATCAAGAAATCGAGCACACCATCAAAAGAATCGCCTATCAAATCTATGAAACCTTTGTAGACGAAGATGAAATTGTCATTGCAGGAATTACCACCAACGGGTTTATATTTGCCCAAAAAATTACCGAAGCTCTGAAAACCATTTCGCCTTTGAAAGTGTCGCTTTGCGAATTGCAAGTCAACAAACAAAATCCCGAATTGCCCATTCACACTTCTTTGACAAAAGAGCAATATTCAAACAAAGGACTCGTTCTTGTTGATGACGTTTTAAATTCTGGAACAACTTTGATTTATGCCGTAAGACATTTTCTAGACGTTCCTCTGAAAAAATTCAAAACAGCGGTATTGGTAAACCGCAACCATAAAAAATACCCCGTAAAAGCAGATTTCAAGGGTATCTCCCTTTCCACTTCTTCTCTCGAACACGTACAAGTAGTGTTTGATGAAAACGGAAATAGTTATGCGTATTTAAGCTAGAATTTTCAGAATATCCTCAACGGTCTCGTCTTTGGTTTTACCATCGATAGGGACTACATTTTGGGCTTGATTGTAATAAAAACTTCTTTCAAAAAGATGCTTGGCAATAAATTCCTTGATTTCGTCCTCACTCTTATTCGAGATTAAAGGCCGTTTGCTTTTGTTGGAAACCAATCGATTTGTTAAGGTTTCAACGGAAGCCTTCAGGTAGATAGAGAAAACATCCGCTCCTTTTAAGAGTTCGTGGTTATTGGCATAACAAGGCGTCCCTCCCCCTAGGCCGATAATTTGAGTTTCGGCAGAATGCAACAATTCGATGAAAATTTCCCGTTCCAATTTTCGGAAATAGAGCTCCCCTTTTTGTTCAAAAATTTCATTAATAGACAAATTGGTTCGTTCTTCGATACTTTTATCCAAATCCACAAAGGGAATTCCCGTTCTTTTCGAGAGCCTACTGGCGATTGTAGACTTGCCACAACCCATATAACCTAATAAAATAATTTTTCTCATTTGAATAAAACCTTATGGATTAAGGCGTTAAAGGGGTTTGTTAAAAAAAGACAAATTTATAGTAAAATACCTTTGAATAGTTAAAAATAAGACCTTATATTTGCACCCGCATTCAAGAAAGGGAAATGACTCGATAGCTCAGTTGGTAGAGCACATCACTTTTAATGATGGGGTCCTGGGTTCGAGCCCCAGTCGGGTCACATTTTTTGTTATTTAAACATCCCTTTCTTGAAGCATTGACTCGATAGCTCAGTTGGTAGAGCACATCACTTTTAATGATGGGGTCCTGGGTTCGAGCCCCAGTCGGGTCACTAAAAGGTCGAGCATACTGCTTGACTTTTTTGGTTTATAGGCCACGTGGAGAAACGGTAGACTTGCCAGCTTGAGGGGCTGGTGCTCGCAAGGGCGTGCGGGTTCAAATCCCGCCGTGGTCACAATTATTACCTATTTATAGGGGTTAACAAAGATTCTTCCCGATATATTCCCGACAATCTTATTTATTGGGAATATTTTGGGATTTTTTTTATACCATAATTATCAATCAAAGAATAATATTTATTAATCCCCTCTTTTCTCTAATATTAAAAGTAAATACAATCATTGCTCCTATTTTAAATAAAAATTACTCGGATATAGAGTGCCAATGACTATAAATTAGAAGGAAGCTGGCTAAAAAAGGCAAAAAATCTCAAAATAGTTACTTAAAAACGCCCCCATAGGACCAAAAAAAGTCGTTTTCTATTTTAAGTATGTTGGGTATAATCAATAGGTTATATTGAATCTATGAATATCTAACATGGTTTGAATAAAAAACAGTATTACAGATGGAGAAAATTGGATTTTCCTCTGGAATAAAAAAGTCTTCTTTTCTTTTTAGTAGGTAAAAAAAATTGAAACTGTATGGCCAAACCACTACCTCAACTCCAGGACTATTGAACTGTTTTTAACTATGGGCACCCCCACCCCAATCGATTGACTTTTCACTTTTCCTACCCCTTTTATTTTTACATTCAATCCCTTATTTTCCAATAAAGCTATAGCATCCATTCCTGACATTCCCTTCAGGTTTGGGATCGTGTTTTTTTCGTTTTGGGACTTGGTGTAATAGGCATTGTAATTCTTTTCTTGACTATAAATCTTCTTGTTGATGTTGTTAATGGTATTTGACGAGGGGGAATCTGTAAATATCTTCTGGGCAATTCTTTTAAAAACAGGAGCTGCAACATCGGCTCCGTAAAAATTACCGTTTATCGTACTAGGTTTATGCACCACAACAATACAAGTATATTTAGGTTTATCCACCGGAAAGAAACCTACAAAAGAAGAAATGTAGTGCTTATCTGCTCCACCATTAACGCCATAATTTCCTTGTGCAGTACCAGTTTTACCAGCCATAGAAAAATCTTTAGAATAAATACTTTTAGCTGTTCCTCGTTTAACCACATTTTCCATCACAGCTTTCAACTTGCTTATGGTAGCATCAGAACAGATTTTGGGATTGATAACCTGCTTATCAAACTTTTTTATGGTCGTATTAAATTCCTTGATTTCCGACACAAATTGTGGCTTTACCATTTCACCATTATTAGCTATGGCATTATACAAAGTCAATGTTTGCATTGGTGTAACTTCAATCCCATAACCAAAAGCCATCCAAGGCAAAGAAAGCGCGTTCCATTTGTTGGTGCCCGGCTGCGGAATTTTAGGTATGCCCTCCCCTTGCAATCCCATCCCTAATGGCTTGTTTAATCCTAAATTATTGATGCGCTCCACGAATTGTTTTGGGTTATTTTTATAATTCTGTTGAACCGCTTGAACCATTACTGTATTAGAGGATATTTCGAAACCTTTGGCAAGTGAAATCATCTGGGGACCTTCTCGGTGGGAATCGACCACATTGTGGCCATAAAAATTGATTGAACCTCCTTTACGATTATAAACCTTACTAGTATCTACTTTTTGGTCGTCTAACAAGGCAATCATGTCGACCAGTTTGAATGTTGACCCGGGCTCTCCTGTTTCTCTAATGGCATAATTCAAGCGTTCATAATAATCTTGGTTATCTTTTCCCTTTCCTAAATTAGCTATTGCCTTAATGTACCCCGTTTTGGTTTCCATTACAATGACACAGCCGTGCTCGGCTTGAAACTTGTGTAACGATTCTAATAAGGCATGGTGTGCTATATCTTGAATGTAGACGTCAATAGTTGAAATGACATCATACCCGTCTTGAGGCTCAACTTCATTACCATCTTTTATTGGCTTATATTGACCTTGAGCTATTTTTTGTTTCAGCACTTTTCCATTTTTTCCATTCAAGTATTTTTCAAAAGCACCTTCGATTCCTACCGCATTAGATTTCCCGTTTTTATCCAAGCCTATGTAGCCTATAGTTCTCTTGGCAATGTCCCCCATGGGCTGTTTCCTGACTTCTGTGATGCTATCAATACGACCGCCTCTGTAGGTTCCCAGTTTAAAAAGAGGTAATTTTTTAATGGCACTGTATTGGGAGTAACTTAACCCTTTTGCGATAAAGAAATATTGATTGTTGTTGGCTCGGGCTTTTCGTAATGCGGTGGCGTAATAGGTTTTTGGTTTTCGAAGTATTTTTGACAAACCTGCAGCAAGGGAATCTACTTTGGTGTGGAAATCTTTATCTTTTGGACTAACGGCATCAAAACGTATTGTGTATTCCGGGATTGAAGTAGCCAACAAACTGCCATCTGCCGAATAAATATTTCCTTTGTTGGCAGGAATAACAAACGTCTTAACGTCTAGTTTTTTGGCTAATGCTCTGTAATGCTCCCCCTGAGCCCACTGAATGTTGGTCAATTTAATGGTAATGGCTACTGCCATCAAAAAGATAACAAGGGCAACAAAATAGATGCGATACGTTATGGTTTGGTCTTCTTTTCCCATATTTTAATAGTGATTATTTAAAACAATCCAATTTTTTTACTATGCCGTTAGTGGCAAAGCATACTTTTTCTTTTAATGCCACAGATTCGTAAAATTATTACCCCCCTATAGCAACCCGTTTTTCAAAGGTTTAATTTAAGTATAAATCCAATCTTGTTGAAGAATGATTTAGTTACTCAAAATTTTATCCGAAAATCGTTTAGCTAAATCTTCAATATCATCTTTTCTCGCAATTTGTGATACCCAATCTTGAGGAATCCCTTCAACACCATAATATATACCTGCAAGACCGCCTGCTATTGCCGCTGAAGTATCGGTGTCATGTCCTATATTTATGATTGACAAGATAGTTTCCCTATAGGAACTGCTATTAAGAAAAAACCAAATACTGGACTCTAAAACTTCAATAACATAACCTCCAGACTTTAAATCATCGATCTTTACATTTCGTATATCTTTCTGAATTAATCTTTTAAAATGCATACTTTCACTCTCTGAAAAATCGATGTCGTTCCAGAATTCTATAATCTCTTTTCTCATTTCCAAATAAGAAGTATTTGGACCTTTCCCTTCAAGAAGTTTTTCGGCAAATTTCAAATAGATTAAACAACTCATGGCTGCCCGAATGTGTCTATGGGTTAAGGCGGATACTTCCCAAATCATTTCAAATTGTTGAGAAATTGGCTTCCCAAAGATGTAAAACAACATGGGTATTATTCTCATTAATGAACCATTTCCATTTTCATCTTCAAAACTTTGGTGTTTTAGCATTTTGAGTTCATCATCTTCTTCATTGTCTAAAATAGCTAATAATCTAGAAATCGCTATTGATGTAGTAACTCCAATGTCGAATACTTCTCCTCGTGCAGACCAGTAAGCGGTATTTTTCCACATATGAAAATTAAACGAAATTGATGTCAAATCATATCCATTATTAGCCAGTGCTTCAGCCAAACAAAAAGTAAGTGAACTATCATCAGACCATGTTCCAATTGGCTGATTATGGGTTCCGTGCCCTATCATATCATAAGCTGGTTTTAAACTCATCTCTTCTCTAGAGAAAAACTCAAAGGGTACACCAACAGCATCCCCAATTGCCACTCCAAAAAAAGCTCCCTTAATCTTATTTAAATAGTCAATATCTTGATTTATTTTATTTTTGGATTTAATTTTTCTAACGTCAACTCCCAAAAGTGTATCTGCAATCAGTTCTGGAAAATAATACTCATCACTATAGTCACCTCCTTGATACTTTTCAAAATTTCTTTCTGCCCAAAAATCTTTTATTAAATAACCATCATGATCTTTAAAGATTTGAGCTTTATAGATTCCAAAACCGGTCCATGAACGATGAAAGTAAAGCCATTCATTATCATAATAAATAAACCACTTATCTTCCATTTGCTGTGGTATAAATCCCCTTGTTAGTTTAACAAACTCCTCATTTGTAAAATACAATTGAATGTCAATCCGTTTTGGTTTGTCAATAGGTTCATGTTTCCCTGTTAATGATGTCGCTATGTTATCCATTTGTGGTATATTTTTATTTAAGTAATAAGTTTATATTATCCAAAATGTTTAAATTTTAAAGATGTTAAAACCAGTTTTTATTTCACTTTCGCTCATAAAAATAATAATCTTCATATTTTCGCTTAAACTGATTTATATTTGGCAACTCTGAAATTGGTTCATTGTTAAAATAAAAATATTTCCAACTTTCATGACCTCCCTGTTTCCAATAATAAGCTTTTATGTAAAAATCTGCTAAATACGGAAAGAAAATTTTATGTTCATTCCAGTCTTGAATTTTTAAATCTGTTTCTTTTCCTAGACTAGGAATCGCATTTACCTTTGGATTGAAACGATAATGACCAGACCATTTCTTAGACCTTTTTTTCTTTTCTTCCATTGTGTAATAATCAATAATAATTTTTGATAAACCAATAGTCTCGGCATATAGATATATGAAATCCATTTTTTCTTTACTACCACCCATACTCCCACCACCATCATTAATATGTGTCAAATAATCAATTTTTAAATTATTTTTTAGTATAATGTCGTAAAAAAAATTGTAGTTTTCCATTGTAAACAAGAGTATTACAAACTGACTGGCATTGGGAAAAACAAATCTTTGAAAATCAGAGTTATATTCAAGACCTTCTTCATTTCTCACACGAAATTTGTTGTGATTGTGCTTGTCTTTGGGGTTAATAACCGTATACTGGTGTCCACCAATTGATTTTACTATATCACCATTTGACAAACTATAAACATCCCTCTCAAGATTGATTAGTTGACAATTAATTGCATGCACTTTATGTGTTCTGTGTCCTATATTGTGACTATATTGGAACAAGCTTTTGTTCGGAAAAAAAACATCTTCTTTTAAAAAAAGTTCTGTACAGGTTTTTATAGTTAAACAATTTCCATCACCAAATACATCCAAAATATATCCGTTAGTTAAAAGAGGATGAAGAGGTGGTTTACATTCTTTTTCGAGTTGCTCATTAATTATTTGTGAATGAAAATCCATATGATTAATTGGATAAGGGCTATCGTTAAGACAAGTGAAGTCAGTATGAATAAAAATCTTAGGAAATTTGGCTTCAGTATTTTGACCTAAAAAGTCCCAATAAAAAATATGTCGAAAGTCATATCCACTTGACGGGTACCAACACACTGGAAAAGACTCATCCCAAATATGACTGGGTATTTTGTCTAAGTTGATGTCTTTAAATATGTTTTGTATTTTGTTCATAAAATTAGCACTAACGTTTTAGATTTTAGATTTAATCTAACGCTAAAAATTTTATTTTACTGTGTCTTTGATTATTTTAATATCTAACTTTTAGGAAAAATTATAAAGCTTGATTTAATTTAGTATTAAAATAATATCTTCCTGTATAACTTT
>CANHNG010000065.1 GCA_947461915.1 Flavobacteriaceae bacterium | reverse complement strand
ATTCCTTTGATTCCTTTCCATACTTGGCAGGCAGAAGTCTACCAAAAAGCTCCAACCGTTGGAACGATGTTACTTTCGGGAATTATGCTAAAAATGGGATTGTATAGCGTTATTCGTTGGCAATTGCCAATTGCACCTTTGGCTGCAAAAGAGTATATGAGCGTGTTTATTGGTCTTGGAATTGCGGGTGTAATCTATGGATCTATCGTGGCTTTGCGCCAAAAAGATTTGAAAAAATTATTGGCTTATTCCTCTTTGGCACACGTCGGATTAATAGCTGCCGGTGCTTATACTTTAACGCTTGATGGACTGCGTGGTGCAGTTTTACAAATGATAGCCCATGGATTTGTGGTGCTTGGCTTGTTCTTTGTGGCCGAAATCATTTTCAGAAGATACGAAACACGAAATATTTCTGAAATGGGTGGTATTCGTGCGCAATCGCCAAAATTTACTTCGATGTTTTTAATCTTGGTTTTGGCATCGGTCGCCCTGCCATCGACATTTAACTTTGTGGGAGAATTTACGGTGTTGTATAGTCTTTCTCAAATAAACATTTGGTTTGCCCTTCTTGGAGGAACAACCATCATCTTGGGGGCATATTATATGTTGAAAATGTTTCAACACGTAATGTTGGGCGAAACCAATGTAAAATTATTTGCAGACGTAACTTTCAACGAAGGCTTGTCTCTAGTCATTATCATTGCCGTTTTGTTCTTCTTTGGAATGTATCCAAAACCAATTGTTGACTTGATTACGCCAAGTCTCGAAAATATTTTAACTCAAGTAAACAGATTTAATTAAAAAATTAGGATTAAGGATTTGAGAATTAGGATTTTTGTTGGATGGGTAAAGTGGACTATTTAATAAATTTTAAAATATGACTAAAGAAGAACTTAAAAATCGCACAAAACAATTTGCTTTGAATGTTTTTAAGTTTTTAATGTCATTAGATAAAAACAAAGCGGTTGATGTAGTTTCTTATCAACTTTTTAAATCTTCATCATCGGTTGCTGCAAATTATAGAGCAGTTTGCAGAGGTAAATCAAGTGCTGATTTTTTAAATAAATTAAAAATTGTAGATGAAGAAGCTGATGAAAGCTTATTTTGGTTAGAGTTTATCAAAGGATTAGATATAGAATGCGACAAGGTTGATCTTGAAAAATTAATAACAGAAGCAGATGAATTAGTCGCCATTTTTTCATCAGGAATAAAAACAATAAAAGCGAAAAATAATATAAAATAAAAAAAGAATTAGGAATTAGGATTTAAGAATTAGGAATTTCGAGCATCACCGAATGATCCTTTTTACAATTTTAAATGCTAAATCCTAAATCTGAAATCCTAAATCAAAAATGAATACACTTATAGCGATAACAGCACTCGGGGTTTTATGCCTTTTATTTGAAATTTTAAATATTAGAAAAGCCATTGTTCCCATAACGATTATTGGATTATTGGCCGTTCTTGGAATTACCTATGCCGAATTTAACATTCCAGCGAGTTACTACAATAATATGATTGTTGTAAGCAAATTCTCTTCAGCATTTTCTGCTTTGTTTATTGTCCTTACCATTTTCTTAGTGGCTTTGGCGCACGATTTCTATGAAGATCATCAAACTAAAATCTCTGATTTTATTGCCATCAAAATATTTATGTTGGCTGGAGCGGTTGCCATGGTTTCTTTTGGAAACTTAGCGATGTTCTTTCTTGGAATTGAAGTTTTGTCCATTTCCTTATATATTCTTGCCGCAAGCAATAGATTGAATGTAAAAAGCAACGAAGCCGGAATGAAATATTTCTTGATGGGTTCTTTTGCTTCAGGGATTATATTGTTCGGAATTTGCCTGATTTATGGTGCTATGGGAACTTTTGACGTTGCCGAAATCACCGAATGGTCTCGCTCTGCCGAGTTGCCAATTTGGTTTCCAATAGGAATTACATTGGTTACCATTGGAATGCTTTTCAAAATTGCCGCCGTTCCTTTTCACTTTTGGGCGCCCGATGTTTACGAAGGCTCTCCTGCTTTGACAACTGCTACAATGAGCACTTTGGTAAAAGTGGTTGCCGTAGCAACGCTTTACAAACTACTAACTGCAATGAATGCTGATCTTTCTGATGCGTTTATCAATATCATTATTGTAATCTCGATAGCTTCTATGACCGTTGGTAACATAATGGCATTGAAACAAACCAACGCGAAACGTATGTTGGCTTTCTCCGGGATTTCACACGCTGGCTTTATGTTGATGGCTTTGTTGAGCATCAACAATTCGGCAGGTAATTTATTGTATTATGCTACCGCCTATTCATTAGCTGGAATTGCTGCTTTCACCGTGATTTTATACGTTTGTAAAAATCGGGATAACGAAGATATTGCCAACTTCAACGGATTGGGTAAAAACAATACATTAATGGCAGCGGTTCTTACGGCAGCTTTGCTTTCGATGGCTGGAATTCCAATCTTTGCTGGGTTTTTTGCCAAATTGGTCTTGTTCAATCAAACCATTCAAGCAGGATATTTAGTGGTGGTTATCGCAGCCGTTATCAACTCCATTATAAGTGTAGGATACTATTTCAAACTAATTTTGGCGATGTACAACAAAGAGCCGAATGAAGAAGCAGCGAAAACACCGTTTGTGTTTTATGCAGTTGCCATTATATCCGTTTTATTGAATATCGTTTTAGGATTGTTCCCTTCTGCGGTATTGGATTTATTGGGATAATTCTAAATAGAGAAAAAAATTATACAAAACCATCAAGAGCAATTTTGGTGGTTTTTGTCTTCATTATACAAGTAAAATATGTTTTTTAACTCGCTAACTTTTGCTGTTTTTCTACCCATAGTTTTTTTGCTCTATTGGTTTGTCTTTAGTAAAACTAAAAACACCCAAAACGCATTTCTAGTTGTTGTGAGTTATTATTTTTATTCTTGTTGGGATTGGCGCTTCTTGTTTTTATTGCTCTTTTCAACCCTTTTGTGTTATTTCACGGGAATCCAAATTGAAAAAAGCACACAGGAAAAAAACCGAAAATTTTGGTTTTGGTTGAGCATCATCTTTAATCTGGGATTCTTGGCAATTTTCAAATACTACAACTTTTTTGCTTTTTCCCTTTCGGAAGCTTTAAACAACATTGGCATACATTCCAGTCCTCTTTTGTTGAACTTAATACTTCCTGTCGGGATTTCTTTCTATACTTTTCACGGATTGTCCTATGTGATTGACATTTATTACAAAAGAATACATTCCGAAAAAAACGTGGTGGATTATGCGTTATTTGTGAGTTATTTTCCGCTTTTGGTGGCCGGCCCTATCGAAAGAGCGACCCATTTATTGCCACAAGTAAAACGAATAAGAAGCTTTTATTTCGAAAAAGCCAAGGAAGGTGTTTACCAAATTATTTGGGGATTGGTCAAAAAAGTGGTCATCGCCGATACTTGCGCGACTTATGCCAATGCCATTTTTGACAATTATACTTCGATGAATTCCTTGTCTTTGATTTTGGGAGCTGTCTATTTTGCGTTCCAAATTTATGGCGACTTTTCAGGGTATTCGGATATGGCTTTGGGAATGTCCAAATTGTTTGGATTAGACTTGTTGCGCAATTTCAATTACCCTTATTTCTCCAGAGATATTGCTGAGTTTTGGCGTCGTTGGCACATTTCGTTATCGTCTTGGTTTCGGGATTATTTGTACATCCCTCTTGGCGGAAGCCGTGGAAGCAAACTAAAACAAGTGCGCAATGTATTCATCATATTTGTGGTTAGTGGATTTTGGCACGGAGCCAATTGGACTTTCTTGGCTTGGGGATTCATTAATGCACTTTATTTTTTACCTTCATTGCTATTAGGAACCAATCGAACCAATATGGAAACGGCAGAACTGCATTGGGATTTGAATTCCATAAAAGTATTCTTCAGTATGCTCACCACTTTTTCGATAACGTGCCTGGCTTGGATATTTTTTAAGGCAAAATCCATCAGTATTGCTTTTGATTATATTGAAAGAATATTCACCACGCGAAGTTTCACCTCACAATTCTTGGAAAACCAACGGTACAGTTCCGAAATACTTTTGCTAGTTCTAGCTTTTGTTCTGGTGGAATGGAACAGCCGCTACAAAATAGAGCCCATTTCAGGAAAATACAGTGGGTTAAAAATGGCTTTGTGCCTTTTGGCGATTATCGCTTTGGGAACCTACGCCGACTATAAAGAATTCATTTATTTTCAATTCTAATGAAGAAGTTTATAACATTAGTAGTCAAAATTCTGCTCACTATACTAGTGCTTTTAGTAGCGCTAGATTGGGGGTATACATCTGTTTATTTACATTCTTCCAATAGGGGAAAAGTGGAAAAAGTCTTCAATTCCAAAGCTGAAAAATATGATGTCGTGATTTTGGGTTCATCGAGGGCTAATAACCATTTTGTCCCCGAATTGTTTGAAAAGAAAGGATTGAAAACCTTCAATTACGGAATGAGTGGTGCCCATTTATTCGAAGCTTCCCTAATGCTGAAATTGATGGCAGAACGAAACTATAAAATCAAAACCGTGATTCTGGAAGCCGATTTGGGTCTTTGCAACGAAAAAGAATCCGACGCTATTGCAGCAAAATTCCTGCCATACATCCATCATTCTGAAACCATCAAAGAACATTTTTCGAAACAGGAAAATTTTAATGCCTTGTATTATATTCCTTTTTACCGTTATATCGATTTTGATGCACTCATTGGTTTCCGGGAAATGTACAATACCGCTATAGGCAAACCCACGAATATTTTAGACAATTTGGGGTATCATCCTTTGGGTCACAAACCTGGGAATATGAAGAATGATATCAGGGCTTTGAAACCCATTCTTAATAAATATTACGAGGAAATCAAGCAAATTTGCAAAGCAAATCATTACAATCTAATTACCGTGATGACGCCGATGTGCTCCAATGTGAAAGGACTAGATTATTTTGAAAAAGCAAACAAAATCTATCCCGAAATTCATAATCTGGAAAACGTGGTGCAAGGCGACCAGTATTTTTCCTCCTGTGGACACATGAATGATACTGGCGCACGAATGTTTACGGCGGTTGTCATAGAACAGTTTTTTGGGAGGAAGTAATTGCCAATTCCAGTTAGTAAGGTATGTGAATACAAAACATTGGACGATTATTTTTTTATCAACAATCTCCAAAATTAACTTTCTATCCACGCCACAATTATTGACTATTCTGTAATTTTACGGCATGTATGCTTTAGTCGATTGCAATAATTTTTACGCTTCCTGCGAACGTGTTTTTCAACCGAAACTCAACGGAAAACCGATTGCGATATTATCCAACAATGACGGCTGCGTGATTTCAAGAAGCAATGAAGCCAAGACTATTGGCATCCCGATGGGTGCTCCGGCGTTTCAAATCAAAGATTTGATTCGAGAAAAAAAAGTTCATGTTTTCTCTTCTAACTATTCACTTTATGGTGATTTAAGCAATCGGGTGATGAAAATTTTGGCGCAGTTTACACCCAATCTGGAGATTTACAGTATTGACGAAGCATTCCTGAATTTTGACGGTTTGACCATTTCAGATTACCATAACTATGGCGTCCAAATGAAAACCCGTGTCCAAAAATGGGTTGGCATTCCAGTTTGCATTGGCTTTGCCGAAACGAAAGCCTTGTCGAAAGTGGCCAATAAAATCGCAAAGAAATTTCAAGACAGAACCCAGGGGGTTTATGTTATCGACACCGAAGAAAAACGGCTCAAAGCACTGAAATGGACCCAGATTGAAGATGTTTGGGGCATTGGGTATCGCACGACCAAAAAAGCCAAATTGCGAAACATCAAAACTGCTTTCGACTTTGTCCAGCCGCAACACGAGGCTTGGATCAAGAAGGAAATGGGCGTGATTGGACTTCGGTTGAAATATGAACTGGAAGGAAAATCAGTTTTAGACTTGGAACCCATTCCAGACCAAAAGAAAAGCATTGCCACCACTAGAAGTTTTCCCAAACAAATTGCCGATTTTGACCTGTTGCGCGAACGCGTGGCAACTTTTGCATCGGTTTGTGCCGAGAAATTGCGGAAACAAAAATCCTGTTGCCACACGATTATCGTGATGTTGGTCATTGACAGACACACCGTCAAGACATCGAAATATTATTATACTATGGCGGTTACGTTGCCCTTTGCGACAAATTCGACGTTAACCATTTCGAACACGGCCATCAATATGTTGAAAAAATTACACCAAGGGAATGAAACCCTAAAGTTTAAAAAAGCAGGAGTTATCGTCACCGAATTGATTGACGAAAACAAAAAACAATTGCAATTGTTCGATGAGGAAAACCCCAAACATTTGGTTTTGATGCAAGTGATGGATAAACTGAATACCAAAATTGGCGTAACCAAAGTGAAATTAGCCACGCAAAACTTAAAACTCACTTGGAACATGAATCAGAATCATCTCTCACCTAGATACACCACTAATTTCAACGATATTCTCGAAATACGATGTCAATAAACAAAGAACAAAAATTAATTTTTTTTCATCCTGATTTCGAAAGCGAACTGCGAATTCCTTTCCTAAAAGAAGGTGTTTCGGCAGGATTCCCATCGCCGGCAGCCGATTTTATGGAAACCAATATCGACTTGAATAAGGAGTTGAGTAAAAATCCATTGGCCACTTTTTACATCAAAGTCAAAGGGAATTCAATGATAGATGCCGGCATTAACGACAAAGATGTACTCGTGGTGGATCGAAGTATGGAACCCCAAAACAACAAAATCGCCATTTGTTTTATCGACGGGGAATTTACCGTAAAACGCATTCAAGTCGAAAAAGACTGCTTGTACCTTATGCCCGAAAATACAAAGTTTGCTCCGATAAAAGTTACCGAAGAAAACGAATTAATCATTTGGGGAATTGTGACGTATGTGATAAAAGCGGTGTAAAAAACCTATTTTATTCCAATCTGTCTCTTAAAAAAGCTCCAACTTTCTAGATAAACATCAATGTCCTTGGGGTTGTTGTGTTCCCCATTCATTACTTTTAAGAGTACCACTTCTGGTTTGCCTTTTTGGCTGTAAGTATATTTTTCAATAGTTTTCCCATCCGTTGGGTCAATATCTGGTAAATCTTCTTTAGAAGGCTCTCCTTTATATCCGTCAATAGTTGCCCAATAACGAAAACTTTCGTCTGTTGAACGAACCAATCCTTTGTTTTTAGCCGAAATTCCACCATTGTAGGGATTTGTTTGATCGTTGGTTCCATTGACAATCATGACCGGCATAGGCATTTTCTTTTCAACACAATCCATATTGGAAGGGTCAGGAATATTGGCAACAATAGCGGTAATGCCCTTGAATTTTTCAGGCATGGTCATAGCTAATTTGTATACCATGTGTCCCCCACCCGATGTTCCTATAGCAAATACTCTAGCGGGATTTATTTTATAATTTGCCACACCATAATCTATCATTTGGCTAAAAAATGCATTCTCGTCTATATTTTCAACATTAGCTGCAGCGGGGGCATTTTTTCTGCATTCATTCCAATTTTTTTTATATCCATCAGGAAACACCATCAGAATATGCTCAGTTTCGGCCAGTGCCATTAGTTTAGTGGCGCTTTTCATAGATTTAAGACCGTTGCCACCAGAACCGTGCAAAACAAAAATCAAGCTAGCTTTAGTGTTACTTACCGATGGCTTATTGAAATGAAAACTGCGGTAATGCCCGTCAATCCATAAAGAGTCGTTTATAACTTGTGCTTTAACACCTATAAAAAACAGGAGTATTCCAATTATCAGGGGGGTGCTAAAATTATTTTTCATATATGGTTTTTTGGTTTCAAATTTTACCAAAAATAGCAATTGTCAGGTAATAAAAAAAAGCCCATGTTTAGTGTGTTTTATGTCTAAACGGTAGCCTTTTAAAAATTTTAGACCGACATTACCGTTCGCAATAAATTTTTTACGCACCCTATTTGTAGAAAGTACTTACTTAAAAAAACCTATTTAGACATTTAATTTAGTTTTTTTCCTTTTGTCCCTTTCCTGAACATCAATTACAGCAACTGCGGTCATATTGACTATTTCGTTTACACT
>CANHNG010000064.1 GCA_947461915.1 Flavobacteriaceae bacterium | reverse complement strand
ACCCGTACAATCTTTAAAGGTGATGAAAAGTTTGGTTGCTAAAAATGCTTTTTCATTTTTTATATCTACATATAGCAAGCTACATCTTTCATTAAATTCGGCAGGGATTGTTTCATTGCTATAAAAAGCTTGAAAACCAGCTTTTACCAAATTTACTTTAGTCAAGGTCTGAAGTCTATATTGATTTTCACTTTTTAGAAAATCATATTTTAATGGAATAATAACCGCTTTATAATCATTCACTGACTGCGAAAAACAGTAGCTTGCCAAAAATAGCGATAGGAATAAAAGTATTTTATTCATGTTTATAAGTGTTTTTTAAGTTCTAATAAATGATTTACTTGTTTAATATCTTCCGCCACTACTTTATTATTCCCATTGAAAAAAATCGCATCTAATCCCGCATCCAAAGCTCCCTGAACATCAGCCTCCAAACAATCTCCAATCATGATGCTGGACTCTTTTTTGGCTTTAGCCAAACCTAATGCATATTCAAAAATAAGAGCATTGGGTTTTTTTACGCCAGCCATTTCTGAGTTGGTGATGGTTTTGAAATAATGGGTAATATACGAATTATTCAATTTGTTTTCTTGAATTTCAGCAAAACCATTGGTAATAATATGCAAGTTATATTTGAGATTCAAATACTCTAAAATTTCAATCGTCCCCTCGAATAAGTGATTGTATTTTGGCAAATAGTGAATGTATTGTTCTGATAAAAATAGGATTGATTCGTCATCAATAGAAAATTCCAATAAATCAAACGTTTCTTTTAACCTGCCCAAACGAAGGTCTTTCTGTGTAATTTCATCTTTTCTATATTTTTCCCAATATTTAAAATTTATAGGCACATAATACGAAAGAAAATCAGTCCTATTAATGGAAATATCCTGCATTTTAAAAACGGTTTCGAATGCCAAAGCAGAGTTCTTTTCGAAGTCCCAAAGTGTATGGTCCAAGTCAAAAAAGACATCGGTTATATTGGCATCTCTAGTTTTCATTTCTTAAAAAATTCCGTCGTCATTAAAACTATAAAACCCGTTTTCGGCAATAATGACGTGATCCAAAACAGTAATATCTAAATTTTGACCCGCCGCTTTCAGCTTTTTTGTAATTTGCTTGTCGGCATCACTAGGAATCAAAGTTCCTGAGGGATGGTTATGGCACAAAATCAATCCTGTCGCCCCCATTTCGAGAGCCGCTTTAAAAACTAATCTTACATCTACCAGTGTCCCGGTAATGCCTCCCTTGCCTAGTTGCGATTTGGACAGCACTTTATTCGAATTATTTAAATACAAGACCCAAAATTCCTCATGTGGCAATTCGCCAATAATGGGTTGCATCAATTCGAAAATCATTTTACTGGATGTAATTTTCTTCAATTCGACTGCCTCTTCAGACCTTCTCCGCCTTCCCAATTCCATAGCAGCCATAATCGAAATGGCTTTGGCTTCCCCAATTCCTTTGAAATTCATTAATTGTTGGATTGTCAATTTCCCTAAAGTATTCAAATTGTTGTCGACACTCGCCAAAATCCTTTTGCTCAAACCTACCGCCGATTCATTTAGGCTTCCTGATCCAATCAAAATGGCAATCAATTCGGCATCGCTCAAAGCACTTTTGCCTTTCAGCATTAGCTTTTCACGAGGTTTATCGTCTTCAGACCAATTCGTTATCGGGAAATTATTTTGTTCCATTGTTTAGTTTGCAGTTTACAGGTTTTAGATTCCAGCTCCGCAAAGTCTCCGACTTTGAGGAAGTGATATTCGGTTTGTAACCGACCCCATTAAAAAAATAATCTACATTATTTTATGTCAGTCAAAGACTGAGCAACGCCCCCACAAAGTCGCAGACTTTGTGGGGCAATTTGTTGCATTACTAAACTATTCTATCAACTCCTTCACTTCATCAAAATTTAATCCACCATAATTACCGGAACTCATCAGTAACAATGCCGAGTTTTCGAAATTGAGATTGAAAAGATAGTCTTTAAAAGCTGCAGGATTGGTATAAATAATCAAATCTTTTCGATTGAAGGCTTGGGCAATTTGTTCATAGGTCACTTCTTCGAGTTGCTTAATCTTTACGGCATCCGGAGAATAGAAAACTATGGCAACATCAGCATATTCTAATGCACCCTCATATTCTTTTAGAAATTCGGCATTCAGGCTGCTGTAGGTATGTAATTCTAAACAAGCAATCAAAGTCCGATTTGGATATTGCTCTTTTACTGCTTTTGTGGTGGCGGCAACTTTACTTGGCGAATGTGCAAAATCTTTGTAAGCCACTTTTGTTTGGCTTTCGGCAATTTTTTCCAATCGTTTTGAAGCTCCTTTAAAACTGGCAATGGCTTCATAAAAATCGGCTTCATCCACGCCCATATTTTGGCAAATCCATTTGGCTCCAGCCAAATTATTCAAATTATGCGCCCCAAAAACCTCAATTGGCATCAAACCTTCTGGGGTTTCGAGAAGTGTAACTCCATCTTTCACTTCGTATTTCGGTGTTATATAAGGAATTTTTCGAATTGGATTTGTGGCAGCCTCGGCAACGCGGGCTACTTCAGTATCTTCTTCATTATAGACTAGAATTCCACCATTAGTGATTTTATTAATGAAAATTTCAAACTGTTCCACATAAAAATCATAGGTCGGAAAAACATTGATGTGATCCCAAGCTATTCCGGAAATCAAGGCAATATTCGGCTGATACAAATGAAATTTTGGTCTTCGGTCTATGGGCGAAGACAAATATTCGTCCCCTTCAAGCACGATAAAATCATTTTCTTCCGTAAGATGTACCATAGTATCAAATCCTTCAAGTTGCGCACCCACCATATAATCGACTTCAATATTGTGAAAGTGCATCACGTGCAAAATCATTGAAGTAATGGTAGTTTTTCCATGGGAACCACCAATAACCACTCGGGTTTTATTTTTGGACTGTTCGTACAAAAACTCTGGATAAGAGTATATTTTCAATCCTAATTCTTGGGCTTTCAACAACTCCGGATTATCGGCTTTAGCATGCATTCCGAGAATTATGGCCTCAATATCGGCAGTGATTTTTTCAGGAAACCAACCCATTGCTGACGGTAAAATTCCTTTTTTGTCCAAGCGGGTTTTTGAAGGTTCAAAAATAGCATCGTCACTTCCCGTAACTTGATATCCTTTGTTGTGCAGTGCTAAGGCCAAATTGTGCATCGCGCTTCCGCCAATGGCTATGAAATGAGTTCTCATATTTTTAGTTCTTTTTTACAGATTTATTCATTTTATTTTTATATAAATCAGCAAGCATTTGCCCTCCTACTTTGGTGCTTCCAGCCGCAATTGCCTTTTTATATTGTTGTTCTGCCAAAATATATCGTTTAAAATATTCCTCGATTTGACCCTTGGACAAATAGCCATCCACAGGAGATAATTTCAGTAATTCATTCGAATATTTTATCGCTTTCGTCTCACTTCCACCAACAATTCCAGGCAACTGTATATAAATCATTACTAGTGCCCAACGTGCTTCGATATGTTTTGGATTGAGTGTTATTGCTTTTTCGAAAGATTCTTTTATTTCACCAATCATTCCGAGAGCCTGGATTTTACTAGATTCTTTGGCCTTCATCCCCAGTACTCCGCCATATTTGTAATAATAATTAGCCTCCGTTGGTTTTAGTTGTTTTAGCTTTTTATAATATCCTAAGGCTTTATCCCAAGATTTATTGCGCCCTGCAATATCGCCGAGATATTCTATTGCTTTTAAATTAGAGGGTTGAGTTACTAAAACATGCTCCAATAAAACCTGTGCTTGCTCAAATTTTTCTTCTCGAAATAATTTTTCTCCTCTATCAAAATCAGATTGGGAAAAAATTAGCAAAGGAAATAAGAGACAGAAGAATACCAGTTGTTTCATTCTTCAAAAATAAATAAATTTTAAATGAAAAAAACCATTTTTTTATCTTAAAAACATCAAAAAAATAAAGAATCGATAACGAAAAGGAAATACTGTAGTAACATACGGAGACTATTTTTGTAAAAACTAATTATGAAAAGGAAAAGAAAAATTCCACTGGTAGTATTAAGTGATATTCACTTAGGCACGTATGGATGCCATGCCAAAGAATTGTTACACTATTTAAAATCAATTCAACCACAGACCTTGGTTTTAAATGGGGATATTATTGACATGTGGAATTTTAGCAAACGCTATTTTCCCGCAGCTCACATGAATGTTCTAAGGCATATTATTAAAATGTCGAATCAAGGAACTCGTGTAATTTACATTACCGGGAATCACGATGAGGCACTTCGCAAATACTCAGATTTTATTTTAGGCAATTTGGAACTCGTCGACAAACTAATTTTAGATTTGGACGGAAAAAAAACATGGATTTTTCATGGAGACGTGTTTGATTCTTCGACAAAAGGATATGCAAAAATACTGGCCAAATTGGGTGGAAAAGGATACGACTTGTTAATTCTAATTAATAGTTTAATCAATTGGATTTTGGTTGCTTTAGGAAAAGAAAAAAGGAGCTTTTCTAAAACGATTAAAGACAGTGTGAAAAAGGCCGTCTCCTTTGTTTCCAATTTTGAAAATACCGCCGCTGAAATCGCTATCGAAAAAAACTACAGCTATGTTGTATGCGGACACATTCACAAACCACAGATGAAAGAAGTGGAGAATGAACACGGAAAAGTCCTGTATTTAAATAGTGGTGATTGGATTGAAAATCTCACCGCATTAGAATATAAAAAAGAGAAATGGTCAATATACCAATATAAAAAATCAGACTATTTGCACCATGAATTCAAAGAAGATATAATCATAAATGATATTGTAAACAAAATTTTATCTTAAAATGAAAATATTTTACGCCATCCAAGCCACTGGTAACGGACACATTAGCAGGGCTATACAACTTAATCCTTATCTGCAAAAATTCGGTTCTGTGGATTACTTTTTGAGCGGCAACAATACCAGCCTGAATATAGATTTACCAATAAAATTTACGAGTGATGGTTGTAGTTTGCACTATAGTAAATGTGGCGGACTGAACTATTGGGATATTGCTA
The DNA here is from genome assembly GCA_947461915.1 of Flavobacteriaceae bacterium. Classification (GTDB taxonomy): domain Bacteria; phylum Bacteroidota; class Bacteroidia; order Flavobacteriales; family Flavobacteriaceae; genus Flavobacterium. The sequence continues at coordinate 3,036 of CANHNG010000064.1, read as the reverse complement.
AGAATATTCAACCCATTCAAATGTATAAGGATGCCAAATCATTGCCTCTGAAAAAATATGATGTGATTATAAATGACTTTGATTCTATCACTTCACTGGCGTGCAGATTACAAAAAGTAAATTCGGTTCAATTTGGGCATCAAGCCAGTTTTATTTCGGATGCCACTCCAAGACCTGAAAAAAAAAGTGTTATGGGCGAAATGATTCTCAAACATTATGCTCCATCACCAAAACATATTGGCTTGCATTTTGAAAAATACGATTCTTTTATCCATCCACCAATCATCAAAGATGAAATAGTTCAGGCAGAGCCAAAAGACTTAAAACACATCACGGTTTATCTCCCTTCTTTCCAAAAGGATTGCTTAGAAAAAGCTTTTAACAAACTTCCAGACATGGAGTTTCATTGGTTTTTGAATGATGTGAAATTCAAACATACCGTAGGGAATATAACTTATTATCCAGTAAATCAAAAACAGTTCAATCAAAGTTTAATCACATGTCATGGTATTATTACTGGTGGCGGCTTTGAAACACCTGCCGAAGCTTTATATCTTGGAAAAAAAATACTCAGTATCCCTATTCGAAACCATTATGAGCAAGAATGTAATGCCGCTGCATTAAAAAAAATGGGAGTTCCGGTTGTTTATGAAGTTGGGGATGAATTTGAGGTAATTATAGAAAATTGGTTGAACTCAACTATAATATATCCAAAAATGAAAGCCAACAATATTAATGAAACCTTGCAGTTTTTGTTTGACTCTTATAACACTAAATAAAAAAAGGGCTCTATTTCTAGAACCCCTTTAAATATAAAAAGCCAAATTTTAATCATTCAACATTTTCCATAATTTATCTTTCAACTCTGTTAAACCTTGTTGGGCAACGGATGAAATAAACATATAGGGAATGTCTTTGAATTCTTTGTCTAATTGAACTTTCAATTCCGCTTTGAGTTCATCATCCAACATATCACATTTAGAAATAACCAACAAACGTTCTTTGTCCAGCATTTCAGGATTGTATTTTGTCAATTCATTGACTAAAATATCATATTCTGCTTTGATGTCCGGGGTATCAACGGGGACCAGGAACAATAATGTTGAATTCCTTTCGATATGACGCAAGAAATAATGTCCCAATCCTTTTCCTTCGGCAGCGCCTTCAATAATTCCAGGAATATCGGCAATTACAAAGGATTGAAAGTCCCTGTAGGCCACAATTCCGAGATTTGGTTTTAGAGTGGTAAACGGATAATCCGCAATTTTTGGTTTGGCAGAAGTCAAAACCGATAATAACGTTGATTTTCCGGCATTTGGAAAACCTACTAAACCAACATCGGCTAGTACTTTCAATTCCAAAATAACATCCATTTCTACCCCAGGCAACCCTGGTTGCGAATACCTCGGAGTTTGGTTTGTCGAACTTCTAAAATGCCAGTTGCCCAGGCCTCCTTTTCCTCCGCGAGAAAGTACTTGTTTTTCGCCCTCTTCGGTAATTTCGAATAAGGTTTCTCCTGTTTCTTTATCTTTTACTACTGTTCCCAGTGGCACTTCAATGTACTTATCATCCCCATCGGCACCCGTGCTTCTATCTCCCCCGCCATCTCCTCCGTGACCCGCTTTAATGTGACGCGCAAATTTCAAGTGAAATAAAGTCCAAAGCCCTTTGTTGCCAACCAAATAAACGTGTCCGCCACGACCACCATCACCACCATCTGGACCACCCTTTTCAATAAATTTTTCCCTATGCAAATGTGTAGATCCTTTCCCTCCTTTTCCGGAAGAAACATATATTTTTACGTAATCCACAAAATTCCCTTCTGTCATTTTCTTTAGTATTCAGTGGTCAGTATTTTAGTGGTCAGTATTTTAGTGGTCAGTGTGTTACTGAATACTAAAAACCGAATACTGAACACTATTATTTTAAGGCTTTCACCATCACTTTATCAATCTTCACGCCATCCATATCAATGACTTCTAGTTCAAATTTATGCCAAACCAATTTCTCTCCTTGCTTCGGAATATGGGAAAGTTCAGTCATTATTAATCCACTCACGGTGGTCACTTCGTAATCATTGATTAATTCGTCCAATTCAAAATACGTCAGGAAATCGTGTAACGAATAATGCCCATCTACCAACCAACTTCCGTCTTCCCTTTCGACCAATTGAAAATCATCTTTATAGAAATCAGAAGCATTGCCAACTAGCGCTTCCAGAATGTCATTCAAGGTAATTATTCCTTGAAAAACACCATATTCATCCGAAACAAAAGCGTAATGAATTCCCGTTTTTTTGAATTGCTCCAAGGCTTTATAAGCCGTAGTTTGCTCCATCATAAAAGGGGCTTCAGTAACAATATCGGGCAAATTGAATTGTTCTTTGTCCATATTGGCAAAAATGCTTTTCAAGTTAACCACCCCAACTATATCATCATGATTTTCTCCATAAACAGGGTAAATAGAATGTAATTCTTTCAACATAGATTCCTTAACTTGATCTTTATTAGAGTGCAACGGCAATAACACCACTGATTTTCTATGGGTCATCAAAGAGTTAATTTTTCTGTCCCCAATGTGAAAAACACGTTCCACAATATCTTGCTCTATTTCCTGAACTTCACCACCTTCGGTTCCTTCTTTAATAATAGCTTTAATTTCTTCTTCGGTTACCTTTCCGTCGGCGGTGGGTTTTATTTGTAAAACATCCAATAAAAAGTCTGTAGAATGAGTCAACAACCAAATAAATGGTGCCGTGATTATCGAAATCATTTTCATAGGAAATGCTACCGCTTTTGCAATCGATTCCGGGTGGTTCAAACCAATTCTCTTAGGCAAAAGCTCTCCTAAAACTAAGGAAAAGAAAGTCAAAATTACCACCACAATCCCTACAGCGATAGAATTTGCGAAAGGTTTGAGTAATTCAAATCCCAAAATAAAATTGGTAACATCTGATGTTATTTTATCACCGCTATAAATACCGGTCAGAATTCCAATCAGCGTTATGCCAATTTGAACGGTAGATAAAAATTTATT
>CANHNG010000063.1 GCA_947461915.1 Flavobacteriaceae bacterium | reverse complement strand
GAAAGAGATTAACAAATCGACATAATAACCAAATGAATTTAAAAAAGTTCCAACCTATTCTTGAAGTTTTATTCCTTTCAATCCTGGTTTATCTTGTACACAAGTTGTTTTTTTTACTCAACGATAATAATCCGAAGTTTCAAAATTTTCATTTTCCAATAGAAACCGTGTACGGATTTTTCTTTTTTTGCTCCGTAATTATTCTCCTTCTATTAATCAAGGTCAAAACCAAAAACATTGACAATGTGGGTTACACTTTTTTATTGGTGACTTGTATCAAGATGGCGATTTCTTTCACTGTTTTGTCACCGATACTACATTCCGGAAACGCGAATGTAAGAATCGAAAAAGTTAATTTTTTTATCATATTTTCCTTGTTTTTAACAATAGAAACCATTGTAACCGTCCGAATTTTAAACAATAAGCAATAAAACGCTTTTGAAAAGACAATTCTACCTATTTTTTTTATTTATTGCTTTTGGCATATTAATTTAAAATGTACCTTTGCAGCCAATTTCAGAAAGTAAAAATTAAGATAATTAACAGTTATGGTGATTTCAAACAAACCACTTCAATTTATAATAGCAATTTTAATAGCTTGTCTTCCGATATTTGGTTTCTCTAATACACCATCGGAAAGCACACCAGCACAAACTGAAACGACCACTGTTGCAAACCAAGCTGCTCCTATTGCAGAAGAGGAAACATCAGAGATTAAAGAACAAATAAAAGAAGTAATTGGTCACCACGTTTTGGATGGTCACGAATTCTCTCTTTTTGCCGATTCAGCAACCGGGGCACATTATGGTTTTGCGTTGCCAATCATTCTTTGGGACAACGGAGTTCACGTTTTTTCTTCTGATAAATTTAATGAAGGAGCAAAACACGGGGAAGCAGTAGCCGAATCTAATGGTAACTTCTACAAATTACACCACGAAAAAATATACAAAACGGATGCTGCAGGAACTTTAACCGAAGAGCACGGACATCCAACAAATGCAAAACCTATTGACCTTTCTATTACCAAAGGAGTTTTGACCATAATGGTTGTTGCTTTATTAATGTTTTTATTGTTTACCAGCTTGGCAAAATCGTATGCCAAAAACGGAGGAATTTCTTCGGGATTTGGAAGACTTTTCGAACCAATCGTATTGTACGTTCGTGACGAGATTGCGATTCCAAACATTGGCGAAAAGCACTATAAAAGATATATGAGTTATTTATTGACCATCTTTTTCTTTGTATGGTTCTTGAATATCTTTGGTTTGACTCCACTTGGAATCAATGTTACGGGAAATATCGCCATCACTTTTGGATTAGCGGGAATCACATTTATTATCACAAATCTTACAGCCAACAAAAATTATTGGGGACACATTTTCTGGATGCCAGGTGTGCCCACTCCAATGAAAGTAATTTTGGCGCCTATAGAATTGTTAGGAGTATTTATCAAACCTTTTGCATTAATGATACGTTTGTACGCGAATATTTTTGCGGGACACATTGTATTAATGAGTTTGATAGGATTGATATTTATTTTCAAAAGTTGGTTGGGAAGTAGCTTATCATTTATGTTGTCATTCGCTATTTCAATCATCGAAATTTTAGTTGCATTATTACAAGCCTATATCTTTACAATGTTATCAGCATTGTATTTTGGATCGGCAGTTGAGGAGCATCATCACGAAGAGGCTCATTAAAATTTAGATTTCAGATTTTAGATTTCAGATTTTCACCAATCTAAAATCTAAACTCTAAACTCTAAAATCAAAAAGAATGTTTAATTTTTAATACATATTTTTATGGAAATTCCTAAAATCGTTGGAGCAGGATTAGTAGTTATTGGAGCAGGTATTGGTATTGGTAGAATCGGTGGTTCTGCAATGGATGCAATCGCTCGTCAACCAGAAGCTACTGGAAAAATTCAAACAGCAATGCTTATTGCAGCTGCGCTTATTGAAGGTATTGGATTTGCAGCTTTATTCGCTGTATAATGCTGAAAAACAAAAAGCTGTAACGGTTGGTTGCAGCTTTAGTTTTTAAAATTAAATTAAAAGAATACAATATAAAGACATACTATGGAAAAGTTAATAAATGATTTTTCGTTTGGATTATTTATCTGGCAAACAATAATTTTTGTTGGATTGATTTTCCTATTGAAAAAATTTGCTTGGAAACCTATTTTGGATGCCGTTAACGAAAGAGAAGAAGGAATAAAAAACGCTTTGCTTTCTGCTGACAACGCTAGAAAAGAAATGCAAAATCTTCAAGCGGATAATCAACGTATTTTGCAAGAAGCAAGAATGGAACGTGATTCTTTGTTGAAAGATGCGCGTGAAATGAAAGACAAAATGGTTGCCGACGCCAAAAATGAAGCTCAGGCTCAAGGTTTGAAAATGATCGAACAAGCAAAAGCCGCTATCGAAAGCGAAAAAAACGCAGCTATGGCTGAATTGAAATTACACGTTTCTACTTTGTCACTTGAAATTGCAGAGAAATTATTAAAAGACGAATTGTCTAACAAAGAAGCTCAAGTAAAATTAGTGGAAAAAATGTTAGGCGACGCTAAATTAAACTAATATGTCAAGTACAAGAGCAGCAATTCGTTATGCAAAAGCCATTTTAGAAATAGCAGACTCCAAAAAAGCCGCTTCTGAAGTAAGTGCTGATATGGCATTGATTGCAAAAACAATAACAGGGAATTCTGAATTGAGTTCTTTCATCCAAAATCCGCTTATAAAAACGGATGCTAAAAAGGAAGTTGTTTCTGAAGTTTTTGCTTCGGTTCATGCAGTAACCAAAAGCCTTTTCCAATTGTTGTTGGAGAATAAAAGATTTGAAATCTTGGATGGCATTGCAGTTGAATACAACAAATTGTTTGATGTTATGAATGGCGTTGAGGTGGCGAAAGTTACTACTGCTATTCCTATGGATGCGGCCTTAGAAGCTAAAGTTTCAGCTAAAATAGCAAGCTTTTCATCAAGCAAAAAAATTACGATTGAAAACACGGTAAATCCTTCTATTATTGGGGGATTTATCTTAAGAATAGGCGATAAGCAGTATAATGCTTCCATTGCCGACAGATTACAAGTATTAAAAAGAGAATTAAGTAACTAGTTATTGATATATAATTATGGCGGAAATTAAACCTGCTGAGATTTCAGCAATATTAAAAAAGCAAGTAGAAGGTTTTGAATCTGGTGCTACATTAGAGGAAGTAGGTTCTGTACTTCAAGTTGGGGATGGAATTGCTCGTGTTTACGGACTTTCTAATGTTCAATACGGTGAATTGGTAGAATTTGACAATGGTCTTGAGGCGATTGTTTTGAATCTTGAAGAGGACAATGTGGGCGTGGTACTTTTAGGACCATCAACAGGAATCAAAGAAGGTTCAACAGTTAAAAGAACACAGCGTATTGCCTCTCTTAAAACAGGAGAAGGAATGGTAGGTCGTGTTGTAAACACGCTTGGTCAACCAATTGATGGTAAAGGGCCAATCGGTGGTGAACTTTTCGAAATGCCATTGGAAAGAAAAGCACCTGGAGTTATTTTCCGTCAGCCAGTTACCGAGCCATTACAAACCGGTATCAAAGCAGTAGATGCAATGATTCCAATTGGTCGTGGACAACGTGAGCTAGTTATTGGTGACCGTCAAACAGGTAAATCTACCGTTTGTTTGGATACCATTTTGAATCAAAAAGAATTTTACGATGCAGGAAAACCTGTATTCTGTATCTATGTTGCCATTGGACAAAAAGCGTCTACTGTAGCAGGAATCGCAAAAATGTTGGAAGAAAGAGGCGCAATGGCTTACACAGTAATTGTAGCTGCTAATGCTTCTGATCCAGCTCCTATGCAAGTATATGCTCCTATGGCAGGTGCTGCAATTGGAGAATATTTCAGAGATTCTGGTCGTCCAGCCTTGATTGTTTATGATGATTTATCAAAACAAGCCGTGGCGTATCGTGAGGTTTCTCTTTTATTGAGAAGACCACCTGGACGTGAGGCCTATCCTGGAGACGTTTTCTACCTACACTCTCGTTTATTAGAAAGAGCTTGTAAAGTAATTGCAGATGATGATATCGCCAAAAATATGAATGATTTGCCAGATACATTAAAAGGTATCGTTAAAGGTGGTGGTTCATTGACCGCTTTGCCAATTATCGAAACTCAAGCTGGTGACGTTTCTGCATACATCCCAACTAACGTAATTTCGATCACTGATGGTCAGATTTTCTTGGATGGAGATTTGTTTAATTCAGGTGTTCGTCCAGCGATTAACGTAGGTATTTCCGTATCACGTGTTGGAGGTAACGCCCAGATTAAATCAATGAAAAAAGTGGCAGGTACCTTAAAATTAGACCAAGCACAATACCGCGAATTAGAGGCGTTTGCTAAATTTGGTTCTGATTTGGATGCTGTTACATTAAACGTAATTGAAAAAGGAAAAAGAAACGTGGAGATTTTGAAACAAAATCTAAACGACCCTTATACTGTTGAAAACCAAACTGCCATTATCTATGCAGGTTCTAAAAACTTGTTGCGTAATGTTCCCGTGAATAAAGTAAAAGAATTTGAGAAAGATTACTTGGATTACTTGAACAACAAAAACAGAGCTACGCTTGATGCATTGAAAGCAGGTAAACTGACTGACGAAATTACAGACGTACTTGAGGCAGCAGCTAAAGAAATTTCAGCAAAATATAACTAAGAAAGTATTAAGTATTAAGTATTAAGTATCAAGATTTTGGTACTTAATACTTAATACTTAAATATTAATACTTACACAACAATGGCAAATTTAAAGGAAATCCGTAATAGAATTACTTCCGTTTCATCGACGATGCAGATTACTGCGGCGATGAAAATGGTTTCTGCAGCAAAGCTAAAGAAGGCGCAAGATGCCATCACGGCGATGCGACCTTATGCCGAAAAATTAACGGAATTATTGCAAAATCTTTCTGCGACTCTTGATGGAGATGTTGGAGGAGAATTCACGAAACAACGCGAGGTTAAGAAAATATTAGTTGTTGCCATCACTTCGAACAGAGGTTTGTGTGGCGCTTTTAATACCAATGTAATCAAAGAAGTTAAAAACCGTGCTGATTATTACGCAGGAAAACAAGTGGATGTTTTTGCCATCGGTAAAAAAGGAAACGACATTTTAACTAAAACACTTACTGTTGTTGACAATCAAAGTCAGGTTTTTGACGCATTGACTTTTGACAATGTAACTGTAATTGCGGAAATGTTGACACAGAAATTTGTTTCTGGGGATTATGATAAAATAGAATTGGTGTACAACCAATTTAAAAATGCGGCTACCCAAATCGTTCAAGTAGAACAATTTTTGCCATTGGCTCCCATAAAATCAGACAAACCAGCCTCAACTGGGGATTATATTTTTGAACCATCTAAAGAAGAAATTGTATTGACCTTGATACCAAAATCATTGAAAACACAATTGTACAAAGGTATCAGAGATTCATTTGCTTCTGAACACGGAGCGCGTATGACCGCCATGCATAAAGCAACAGACAACGCCACCGAGTTGAGAGACCAATTGAAATTGACTTACAACAAAGCGCGTCAAGCTGCCATTACCAATGAAATATTGGAAATCGTTGGTGGAGCGGAAGCTTTGAAAGGATAAGAAAAACGTAGTTTTTCAAATCTTTAAAAGGCGAAGCTTTGAAAGGATAAAGTTCTAAAACCCTAGAAGGGGGAATTACAATATAAAGCCAGCAAATTTTGTTGGCTTTTTTGTTTTTTATTCAAAAGAGTAATCCCAATTGATTAAATTTGTTTTTTAAAATCTACAAAGATGGCAATAGTTACCAAGTTTTCGGATTTAGATTTGACCAAAACGTATAGTTATGCAGACTATTTGAAATGGCAATTTCAGGAACGTGTGGAATTGATAAAAGGGTTTATTTTAAAAATGAGTCCTGCGCCGAGTATGGCACATCAAACGGTCGTGAATAATCTTACAGGAATTTTTTATATCAATTTTAGACTAACGCCTTGCAGAGTTTTCCAAGCTCCTTTTGATGTTCGCTTGCCAATACCCTCAGCCAAAAAAGATTCCACAGTGGTACAGCCCGATTTGTGTATTATATGTGACGAAAGTAAACTGGATGCAAGAGGCTGTAACGGAACGCCCGATTTAATGGTCGAAATTATATCGCCAAACAATAGCAAACACGATGTGCATACCAAGTTTAATTTGTACCAAGAGGCCGGTGTTAAAGAATATTGGATAATAGAACCGAATGATAAAATAATACTGGTTTACACTTTAGTGAATAACGAATTCATAGGTTTGAAACCACAGGTAGAAGGCGAAAAGATTAAAAGTCCCTTTTTTCCGGAATTGGACATTGCTATTGAAGATATTTTTTATAAGGTGTAAAATAAATTTAAAAATCGAGAAACCCTGAAAGGATAATTTTTTTCGAATATAATATTAGAGTTCCCGCAAACGCGGGACTTTTTTTTGCCCTAAAAAAGGAAACAAAAAAGAACGATTAGGGGCTCAATATAAGCCCAAAACAAAAGAATTAGTTATTTTTGTTTTTTAAAAAATAAAAACTCACCCTTGGGATTATATAAAAATCTTTTTAAACAAACTGCCATATACGGACTAGCTACGGTTTTGCCACGTATGTTGAGTTTTTTATTGGTTCGTTTATATACGGGAATCCTACCCACGGCCGAATACGGTGAAGTTTCCATCGTAATGTCGTGGATGGTTTTTTTCAATGTCATTTTGTCCTACGGAATGGAAACTGCTTTTTTCCGTTTTTACAATTCTGAAACTGACAAGCAAAACGTAGTGGCTACTACCACCATTTCTATATTTTGGTCGTCTATTTTCTTCCTTTTTGGGGCCTTGATTTTCAGGAACTCTTTGGCAGCTTGGGCAAATGTTGACGTGCAATACATCACCTATTCTATTTGGATTTTAGTGCTAGATGCCTTGGTCATTGTGCCGTTTTCTAAACTGCGCGCGAACCAACGCCCCATAATGTATGCTGCAATCAAGATAGGAAACGTGGTGGTTAATCTGTTATTAAACCTGTTCTTCTTATTGTTTTTACCAAAAATAGCCGAAGCCAATCCTAATTCATTTATTGGAAATTTATATGTCGAACATTTTGAGATAGGATACATTTTCGTCGCCAATTTATTAGCCAGTTTATTGACCTTTGTGGTGCTTTCGCCAAATTATCTTTCACTGAACCGAAAATTCGATACTATACTTTGGAAAAAAATGATGCAATATGGCTTGCCTATTCTGGTGGCAGGAATCGCCTTTGCAATCAACGAACATTTCGATAAAATCTTGTTGGGTTATTGGCTTCCGGATAATAGTGCCAAATCCGAAGTCGGTGCTTATTCCGCCTGCTACAAACTCGGGTTATTTATGGTTTTGTTTGCCACGGCCTTCCGTCTAGGAATAGAGCCTTTCTTTTTCAGTCATTCCAATAACGAAAATGCGCCACAAACTTATGCGGTCATCACCAAATATTTCGTGATAATGGGCTCGCTAATACTGCTTGCCGTTATCGTTTTTGCCGATGTTTTGAAATTCTTGTTGCTCGACAATAAATCCTATTGGGAAGCGATGAAAGTGGTGCCGCTAATCATTTTGGCTAATTTTTTTCTAGGTATTTATAACAACCTCTCCGTTTGGTACAAACTCACCGATAAAACCAAAATGGGGGCTTATATTTCTATTGTGGGCGCAGTACTGACCTTGGGTTTAAATTATCTCTTAATTCCAAAATATAGCTACTACGGTTCGGCAATCGCCACCATTGCGGCTTACGGAAGTATGATGCTCATTTCATACCTCCTCGGAAATAAGTATTATCCAATTCCGTATGATATGAATAAAATAGGCGGTTATTTGGGATTGTCCATCCTGTTTTCCGTTATTTCCTTTTACGGTTTCCGCGAAAATTACTTCGTCGGAATCCCATTATTAATCGGGTTTATGTATTTTATATATCACAATGAAAAGGATACTTTAAAAGGAATGTTGAGAAGAAAAGTGAGTTAGATATAAACAATTCCGAGATTTTCCATTCTTTCAAGACTAAAAACCCAAAAACTAACACCCAGAAT
>CANHNG010000062.1 GCA_947461915.1 Flavobacteriaceae bacterium | reverse complement strand
TTCCCTTAGTAACTGTCTTCTTTTTTTGGGGGTTTGTTGCCGCCAGTAATGACATTTTAATTCCTGTTTTTAAAAAAGCATTTGATTTAACACAAGGTCAAAGTCAATTTGTATCCATCGCTTTCTATATTTCCTATACTGTAGGCTCTTTAATATACATGGGGATTTCTTTACTGATGAAACAAGATTTAGTAAACAAAATAGGCTACAAAAACGGATTGGCCTTAGGATTAGTAATCTCCGCCCTAGGAACTTTATTGTTTTATCCCGCAGCTAATTCGGGCTCTTATACCTTAATGCTTGCCGGTTTATTTACTGTTGGGTTGGGTTTTTCGTTACAGCAAACGGTTGCCAATCCATTGGCAATTGCATTAGGTCCTATAAAAACAGGTTCGCAACGGTTGACTTTGGCAGGAGGAATCAATAATTTTGGAACTACCATTGGACCCTTAATTGTGAGTTTTGCTATTTTTGGTGCCGCAGCAAGCGGGAGTAAGGACATGAGCATCGAAAGCGTTAAAATTCCTTATTTAATATTGGGATTGGCATTCCTGCTAGTTGCAGTTCTTTTAAAATTCTCCTCGTTACCGGAACATCCTGAAACAATAGAAGAATCCGCAGAAGAATCCGCATCTTCAAAAAATTCGGCTTTGCAATATCCTCAACTAGTCATGGGAATGATAGCTATTTTTCTTTATGTGGGTGTTGAGGTTTCCACCGCAAGTAATTTACCTGCTTATATGGAAAGTAAATTAGGGTTTGCCATTGGCGATATTGCTCCTTATATTTCCTTGTATTGGGCGAGTTTAATGATTGGTCGTTGGACTGGAGCGGTTGAAGCTTTTACCGATAATATGAATCTTCAAAAAATGCTCCGCTTCTTTGCTCCCTATTTGGCTTTCGGTGTTTTCTTGTTGGTTAATGCCATTGCAAAACACGACTTGACTCCTTTCTATGTTTATGGATTAATTATTTTAGTTTTAATTGCTGCCGATATGGCCAGCAAAGGAAATCCAGCCAGAATGTTGTTGATTTTTTCTGCATTAGGAATTGTGGCCTTGTTTACGGGAATGGCTACAACAGGAATGATTAGCGTATATGCTTTTACTAGTGTTGGCTTATTTTGCAGTACGCTATGGCCGTGTATTTTTACTTTAGCTGTAAGCGGTTTAGGAAAGCATACTAGCCAGGGAAGTAGTTTTTTAATCATGATGATTATGGGTGGTGGAATTGTAAGTTGGATGCAAGGAATGGTCTCCGAGAGCATTGGAATTCAAAGTAGCTACATTGTTGGGGTGGCTTGTTTCGCCTATTTGGCTTTTTATGCTTGGAAAGTAGCTAAGATTTTAAGGAATCAAGGTATTAGTTTTGATGAGAAAATCAGTGGAGGACACTAATACCTAGAGCTATAAATCCAACAAATTACACTTATAAATTATAATCTTTTAAAAACAAAAATAGTAAGGAAATTATAAGAAAATCAGTGGTTATCGATTTTCTAATTGGGTCGTAACTTATGCAATCGCAAGACCAAAAAGTAGTTCAAGAAACTTTTGTAAAAAGCTACGCATTAGAAACTTCTAAAAAGTAAAATGAAGCAATTGAGATCTTAAAAAGTTTGAGTAATTCCGAAAATTATCCAACACAATTAAGAATAGCTAGGTTCATTCACCTAAAAGATTTATAAAAAAATAAACTTGTCTTAAAATAATTTAATCAAACGAATTTCTCGATGCGCTACATCGGGCTAATTAATTCTAAAAAAAAGAGTTGAAATATTATAATTACATAAAATTATTTTTTCAAAAAAATATTAACCTTAGGGATATATTAGGGTTAAACAACAGAAAATATAGAATTGCATCAAGCGGTAAAAAAAAGAAAAAATACTATGTAAATAATAGGCATAAGATTCCTTATATATCGTCAAGTGCATCTTATATAAATTACTCAAAAGCAAATACTTTATTTTTGATGTTTATTATTTATGTTATTTTTGGTATAGTGTTTTATAATCTCCTCCGTTAGTAAAATTATTTTATGGAAATAAAACAAATTCAAGTTTTTTAGTGTCGGATTCTATTTCATAAGCCTAATAAAAATTAAGTTAAAAAAATTGTCTACCCTAAGTTTACCCTAAGTTTACCTTTGGTATACTTGGGGTAAATGAAATACATTTTTTAAGTATACCTCAAGTTTATTTGCGGTTTTCCTTTTTTTGAACTAGATATTCTAACTTTACTCGTTTAATGAGTTAAGAATATAATCTGATTTTAATTAATGAAGATTTTTGAAAATTAGAATGGATTATTTGGTTGATTAGTTTTTATTTCTAAAATAAACAATTTAATAAAAAAGTCAACAATATTTATTCTAGTAAATGTGAATAATCCTCTGGTAATTCAGCACCAATATCTCTCAAATAAAGTTCAAGAGCAGTTATTGTAGAATGGTCTGTAATGTTCATCAAAATGCTTTTGGATTCAAATGGGTTTATTCCTTTTTATAATGGATATTCGAGCGCATCTCTTAATTGGTTAGTATTTGTAATTTTACTTTTTTGGTTTCATATCTATTACAACCTCCCTTTATGTTAGGCATACGTTATAGTTTTCCAGTTGTCTCATCCTTGAATTTATAATATATATACCAATCTTTACAAATTGCATTATTTTGCTCTTCTTTTGAAAGTTCATTACACAGCGTTATGTCAATTCCGCCACTATAAATTCTAGGTTGTGAAAAGTTTTTTATTGACAAAGTGTCTCTTGTTTGGCGTACGTTTTGGTCTACTAAGTCGTACCAAAAACCTCTAAAGAAATTTAGAGGTTTTTTCTTGAAAAAAAATCATAGAATTTATCTAAATCAGAAATCAAATTGTTCGATATTTCGTATGAATAGTCTACTAAGTCGTACCAAAAACCTCTAAAGAAATTTAGAGGTTTTTTTCTTCAAAAAAATCATAGAATTTATCTAAATCAGAAATCAAATTGTTCGATATTTCGTATGAATAGGCTACGAAGCCCAACCCACCAACTAAATTGGTGGGTTTTGTTTTCTATAGCTTTTAAACGGATTAATCAGGATCAATCCCAAAACCTATGGAGCAGCAAAAATTAAGCATAAATATTCGTTATATTTAAAGTAAGAATTTTAAATTTTTGCTTAGTAAGCAATCAATTAACAAGAAATGGGTAATAACAAAACACCCAACAACATTTTCTATAAGAATTGTTGTTGGGTGTTTTTTTTGGATGATTTTAACTGTAAATGCAGTTAAAATGGTATAAAAATCTATCTTTTAATAACTTGGATTTTGTGGGATCGCTATATTTGAATTAGTGTCAATTTCATATTGTGGTATTGGTAGTAAAAACCTTTTAGGGTTAGCATTTTCTACAAGTTGAACAAGTGTTAAAGGCAGTGTATTTGTAAATTTTGAGTATACATCAGTAAATATGTTTGCAAAATGTTTTTTCATTGTATATTCAGCACCCTGAACTTTTAATCCAGGATAAGCATCAGTAGGGGGAGAAACAGTCGATGTGGTGGTTTCAAAACGAAGTAAGTCAAACCATCTTTGATTTTCAAAGGCAAATTCCCATCTTCTTTCATTGGATAATGCTTTCTCAAAAACATCGGGTTGTACTGCAGAACCTGAAGAAGTAGTAATTCTTGTACGAACTTGATTTATTAGAGCCATACTGGCTACACTATTTCCGTCAGCTTCGGCCTTCATCAATAATACATCTGCATAGCGAATAACCGGCCAGTCATTTTCGGCGTCATTGGCTAATGCTGTTTTAGACATATATTTAGAAATATAATATTTACCACTAAAAGAGGAAAAATTAACCAATCTTCTTGCCTGGGAAGGATCCCAAGTTGAAAAAGTATTAGCAGTTAATTCGGGAGTTGGGGTATTATACCCTTTGCCATCTCCGTTTATGATTGCCAAACCACTATTGCTTATTGCAAATAGGTTGGACAAAGGGTTGCCCATACCAACACCTCCAGATTTGAATCGGATCGCAAAAAGGATTTCTTTGTTCATTTCATTATTAGTGGAAAAAACATTGGCATAGGTAGTTTCTAAACCATAACCGCTAGAACTTATTACGGATTGTAATAAAACAGCTGCTTCTGCATTTCTGCCCAAGGTAAGATATACTTTGGCCAATAGCGCTTGAGCCGCCCATTTGTTAGCATGACCGATTTGATCCTGATAACTCGCAACAAGAGTTGCATAATTGTATTTATTGCAGTAAGTTACAGCATTTTTCAAATCAGCAATAATCAATTTGTAAATATCATCAACTGACGAACGGTTAACTGTTTTAGTTTCTGCAGGGGGTAATACTTCATGTATAAGAAAAACGCCTCCGTACAAACGTACCAAATTAAAATAGTGATAGGCTCTGATAAAAGAGGCTTCAGCTGCCATAACGTTACGTTTATTGTTTAATGTAAAATCAATAGCACCAGTTTTCGCACTAATGATTAATGGTATTGTTTGGTCTAAAACAATGGTGTTATTTGTTGTATCGTATTTTGCGCCTAATTTAGCTAAAATAACATTTGTATTTCTGATGTTATTATAGGTGCTGAGCCAATAGTTATAATTTCCTTGATGGCTTGTAGAGGGATAAAACTGGTCTAAGTAACTAAAATCTTGGTTTACGGTTGAAGTACTCGATCCGGTAGCACTTGTAGTATTATCACTTCGCAATTCGGTTAATGACCACTCTTCAACTAATGGTTTTTGAAGACCTTTGTAACAGCTCGTTAATCCTGCTTGAAGTTCGGTAAAATCAGTATAGTAATCGGCGGCTGCAATGTTAGATTCCGAATTTAAATCAATGATGTCGGTACATCCACCTAAACTTACTATAATAATAACGCTAATATATTTGAATGATTTTTTCATTATCAAGTTTTTTAAAATTAAAAATTAATATCTATACCAAAAACAATAGTTTTAGGTATTGGAAAACTTCCTCTTTGGTAACCTCCTACTATAGCAGAAGCATAAGGTCCTGAATTAGATCTACCTTCTGGGTTAATACCTCTATAGCTTTTAGCTGAATGAAAATAAAGATTTTGAGCTGAAGTATACAAACGTAAAGAACTTAATCCTATTTTGCTACAAAAGGATTGTGGGAGGGTATATCCTAAATTAACATCTCTAAGCGCAAAATAGGAAGCATCTTCCACCACATAATCAGTAAGCAACCAGTTAAAACCAACATCTTCATAAGGTGTTTTTCCATCGCCGGGATTTTCAGGACTAATCCATCGATTTGAATTATAGTTTGTATTTCTTGCTCTCGTATCACTATAATTCGGATCCCCGTTAATTAACTCACCTCCTTGAACACCCTGCCAGGAAAAAGTAAGATCAACAGCCTTATAGTTAAATGTATTAGTGACTCCCCAAGTAAAGTCAGGATAAGGATTTCCTATAATTGTTCTGTCATCATTATTGATTATATTATCCCCATTAATATCGACTAATTTCAATCCTGCAACGCTGAATAAAGAAGGTAAAGTAGTAGTTAAACCCGATAGTTTAGCTCTATCAATTTCTCCCTGAGAAATCCAAATCCCATCAGTTTTAAATCCATAGAATTGTATTAATGGATCTCCAACCTTAGTTTGATAAATTTCAGTACGTTCTCCCTGATTACGCAAATATCTTTCTGCGCCTAACTCTCTAACTTTATTTTCCGTGTGCGATAAATTAGCTGAAGTGGTCCATTTAAAATTTTTCGTTTTAATGTTGGTTGTTGATAGTTCAAATTCAAAACCTTTATTATTAAGGCTTCCTAAGTTATTCCATGAAAGGGGCACCCCTGTAAAGGCCATGGTAGCTTGTTGTAAGAGTAATTTATCAGTTAAAGATTCATAAACATCAACAGTCAAATTTAATCTATTATTGAACAATGCCAAATCTAAACCTACATTAGTTTGATAAGTACTTTCCCAAGTAATATTCTCATTTGCATTTATTGTAGATGTTGCCGCTTGGCCGGAAGTCTGTGTTCCATTAGCTGGTCCAAAGGAATAATCTGCAGAATTTAGTAAATTAGAAAACCCATAATCCAAAATCCTATTATTTCCAGATACACCGTAGCTTCCTCTAAAAGTAAGTTTGCTTAACCATTCCACTTTATTTAAAAAAGATTCTTTATTAGCTACCCATCCAACGGAAGCTGCTGGAAACTCACCCCATTTATTGCCTGGTCCAAAATAAGAACTTCCATCCGTCCGATAACTAGCGGATAATAAATACTTGCTTTTGAAGGCGTAATTTATCCTTCCTAAATACGATAGTAGTCCAATTTGTGTGTTTGAACCAAATGTCCCAGCCTTGTCAATAAATAGGGCATTATTTAAAGTGCGAATGTCATCACTGGCATAATCCCTTCCGGTTGTTTGCGTTTTGGTAGTTTTAGTTTTTTGGGCTGTATAACCCAATAAAAAGTCTAAGGAATGACTTCCAAATTCCTTTTTATAATTTAAAGTGTTTTCACTTAATAAATCAATATAAGAATTATTAGAATAAATACCCGAGCTAACGACCCCATCAGCATCAGCATTTCTATTGGCCCATTCTAATTTAGTGTCGTATTTCATATAAATAGTCGCCATAGTTTTAAAATCTAAACCAGGAAGAATGTTAAGTGAAAGGGTAGATCCCCCCTGCAACCCATAGGCTTTGGTGTTGATGTCATGGCTAACTAATGAAGAAAATGAATTGTTTTGAGCAGAGTTAGATGGGGAATTGCCACTAGCAGAAGCAATAAAAGGATTGCCATCAGGCATTAAGAAAGGAGTACCATCGGTATTATATGTGGTATAATCCAGATCCGTAAAATGTCGCGGTTGCGCAAAATCCCCGGCTATAATATTTGGGAAATTAGTATTATAAGTTCTAACAAATTTAGCTGTTAACTCATTGTGTCTAAAAGGAAGCCAACTTGGATTTCGCCAAAAATTAGTGAAATTTTCTGAAGGAGATTCTTTTGTTTGATAAGAAGGGTTTAGGTTTACAGAAAGTTTCATTTTTTTACTCAAATCGATATCTAATTTTGTTCGAAAATTTAATTTTTCAAAATTACTCTTCAGCATTATCCCTTCATCACCTTGGTATCCTCCCGAGACAAAATATCGCATCCCTTTAGTACCTCCGGTGGCGCTCAATTGTATGTTTTTAAACTCGGCAGTTTGCAGCACTTCGTCTTGATAGTCAAATCCTTTTCCGCCTAACATAGTTTGTTCGATTATATAGCCCGCAAGGATATTGTTTTGGTTTCCTAAAGCACTACTTTGACTACCATAAGTACCACCATAAATAAGGTAATTTAAGGAGGGACTAGCCAAAAGATAGGGGTCTTTAGTATCCATTCTTATTCCTTTTTCTTTATACAATAAATTTACATATTCTGTAGTATTCATAATAGGGTACATTTTATAGGCGGATTTTAATCCGCTTGAATACTTAAAGGCGTATTTAACTTTGTCGGTTTTACCGCTTTTAGTGGTTATTAGTATAACACCGCTTGCTCCTCGTGAACCGTAAATGGCAGCGGATGCCGCATCTTTCAACACTTCTACCGAGGCAATATCTGCCATATTTATAGAGGCCAATCCGTCAGGAATAGGTTGACCATCAACCACTACTAAGGGACTAGCCCCTGCATTTATCGAGCTAATACCTCTTATTGATATAACAGCATCTGCTCCAGCTTCTGAGGAAATATTTTGAACCTGAACTCCAGCTATTTTCCCTTGCAACGCTTGATCAACCCTAGATACGGCAATCTCATCCAGTTTTTCATTCGTATATTTAGAGATAGAACCTGTAACCAAAGATTTTTTTCGAGTACCGTAACCAATAACAACAACCTCGTCCAGAACATTTTTTGATTCTAACAATTTGACATCAATTACTTTGTTTTTTCCTACCACCACTATTTGAGCTTCAAATCCTATAGAGGTAAATCTTAAAATTGATTTTGAACTTTTAACATTAATAGCATATTTACCCTCAATATCAGTTTGAGCATTCTGATCTTCAGAAGAAATGTTTACGGCTGGTATTCCATCACCTTTAGCATCAACCACTGTACCGGTAATTTTTAATTTATCGGTTTGCGCATTAAGGATAGA
>CANHNG010000061.1 GCA_947461915.1 Flavobacteriaceae bacterium | reverse complement strand
TTACTTAAAACAAATTCCTTTTTTACAGCCGTTAAATGTTTGTATAAATTAATTATCCTTATGGCGAAAAGAAATGATTTTTGTTGAATAATATTTTCTTTCATTTCGCTGATTTTTAATTTTTAATTCTGAATTTTTAATTGATTTTAACGAAGTTTTAAAGTCACAATAGACAATATGGCTAACATAACGGCAACAATCCAAAATCGGGTTACAATTTTACTTTCGTGATATCCTTTCTTTTGGTAATGGTGATGCAAAGGCGCCATTAGAAATATTCTTTGACCTTCGCCAAAACGTTTTTTGGTATATTTAAAATAAGCCACTTGCAAAACAACTGACAAATTTTCGACCAAGAATATTCCGCATAATAATGGGATAAGAAGTTCTTTTCGAACAGCAATAGCCAAAACAGCTATGACCCCGCCAATGGTTAAACTTCCCGTGTCTCCCATAAATACGGATGCCGGATAAGAATTATACCAAAGAAATCCGATTAATGCCCCTACGAAAGCGGCAATAAAAACAGTCATCTCACCCGAATTTGGGATGTACATAATATTCAAATAATTGGAAAAAATAATATTTCCCGAAACGAAAGTGAAAATCCCCAATGCCAGGACTGAAACCGCCGAAGTACCCGCAGCCAGTCCATCAATACCATCGGTAAGATTGGCACCGTTTGAAACTGCCGTAATGATAAAAATTACCACCGGAATAAATATTAGCCAAGCCCATTTTTCATAGCCCTCCCCTGTCCAGGCCAATACTTCAGCATAATCGAATTCGTTATTTTTGAAGAAAGGAATGGTGGTCGCCGTTGATTTTTCGTAAATTGGTGTTTGATTAATTACATTTTCAGAGGTTACTCTGTAAACCTCGTTGCCAACAATATCTTTTCTAACCGTTACATTCGGATTAAAATATAATACTGTACCCACAATCAATCCTAAACCCACTTGTCCGAAAACCTTAAATATCCCCTTTAACCCTTCTTTGTCCTTTTTAAAAATTTTAATATAATCATCAATAAAACCAATGGTTCCCATCCACAAGGTGGTTACAATTAATAGTACAATGTATATATTTTGCAGTTTAGCAAAAAGGATAACCGGAATTAAGGTGGCGAATATGATAATCAATCCACCCATTGTTGGGGTTCCTGCTTTTTCGTTTTGACCCGCCAAACCTAATTCACGAACCGTTTCGCCAATTTGCTGTTTTCGTAAAAAACTAACTACCCTTTTACCATAAATGGTGGATAAAAGCAAGGAAAGCATAAATGCCAACGCCGATCTGAAAGTAATGTATTGAAATACTCCTGTTCCAGAAATATTTAATGTTTTGTCTAAATATTCAAATAAATAATACAGCATATATTTCTATTTATTGAGTTGGTTTAATAATTCTATAACTGTTTTCATATCGTCAAAATCATGGCGAACACCCTGAATTTCCTGATAGGTTTCGTGTCCTTTTCCAGCAATCAAAATAATGTCGTTGGTCTGAGCCAATTGACAAGCTGTTTTTATAGCTTGTTTTCTATCCGAAATTGATAATGATTTCTTATAATTTTGAGGCGCTACGCCTTGTTCCATTTCAAAAAGAATAACTTCCGGGTCTTCATTTCTTGGATTGTCAGATGTCAAGATCACTTTGTCACTCAATTCCGTGGCAATACCCGCCATAATCGGACGTTTGGCTTTATCTCTGTTCCCACCACAACCTACAACCGTAATCAATTGTTCGTTTTTGGTGCGGATATCATTTATGGTTTTTAGCACGTTTTCCAAAGCATCCGGTGTGTGTGCATAATCTACAATAGCGGTGATATTGGCATTAGAAACTATAAATTGGAAACGCCCAGAAACACTCTCTAAATCAGATAATAACCTAAGTACTTCTAGACTTTCTAATCCTAATTCAATCGAAGTTCCATAAATAGCCAATAGATTATAAGCATTGAAAGTCCCGATAAGTTTAACCCAAACTTCATTTCCGTTTATTTTCAATAGCAGTCCTGACAATTGGTTTTCTAATATTTGCGCTTTGTAATCGGCATACGATTTCAAAGCATACGTCCGTTTTTTGGCAGCTGTATTTTGCAACATCACCAGCCCATTTTTATCATCAATATTCGATAAAACAAAAGCAGTTTTAGGCAAATTGTCGAAAAACGACTTTTTCACATCACGATATTCTGCGAAAGTGGCATGGTAATCTAAATGATCATGCGATAAATTAGTAAAAACGCCACCTGCAAAATGTAGAGCCTCGGTGCGTTTTTGATGGATTCCATGCGAACTCACTTCCATAAAACAGTATTCAACTCCCGTATCAATCATTTCCTTCAAGTAGTGATTAATAGTTATTGAATCAGGCGTGGTATGAGTAGCTTTGTATTCGACATCATCAACCATGATTTTTACAGTGGACAACAGTCCTACTTTAAAACCTGCCTTTTTGAATAATTGGAACAATAAAGACGCAATAGTCGTTTTACCATTGGTTCCTGTGATGCCCACTAATTTTAAATTTTGTGATGGATTACCAAAATAATTAGCTGCCATGTAGGCCAAAGCCTTATTGCTATCTTTTACTTGTATATAGGTGATGCCATTCAGAAGAACTTCAGGAAAAGTCTCGCAAATAATAGCTACTGCCCCTAAAGTAATGGCTTTCCCAATATAATCGTGCCCGTCTGAAATTGTGCCGCGAATGGCCACAAACACATCATTTGCACCAATATTTCTAGAATCAAAATCTATTTTATGGACAGAAATATCCGTCGAACCTTTCACGGCTTCAATAGCTACTTTGTAAATTATTTCTTTTAGAACAATCACGATAATTCTAATGTTATAGTTGTGTTTTTAACTAAATTTTCTCCTGGCTGAAGGGATTGTCGTTTTACTTTTCCAACACCTATTGTTTTTACTTTCACTCCAAGATTTCCCAATAGGGATACGGCATCCATTCCTGACATTCCTTTAACATTTGGAATTGAAGACTGCTGTTTTTGTGATTTCACAAAATAAGTATCATAATCACTCTCTTGTTTTTGTATTTTCCTGTTTATATTTTTTATCTCATTTGTTGAAGGTGCATCAGTAAAAATCTTTTGTGCAATTCGCTTGAAAACTGGCCCAGCCACATCGGCACCATAATAATTATTATTTACCGTACTTGGTTTATGAACCACGACTATGCATGAATATTTAGGTTTTTCAGCTGGGAAGTATCCCACAAATGAAGAGGCATAATATTTCTCTGAACCTCCGTTTTTGGCATAATTTACCTGTGCAGTACCTGTTTTTCCGGCCATCGAGAAATCCTTTGAATATAATTTTGAAGCTGTTCCTCTTTTAACCACATTTTGCATCACCGCTTTTAGTTTCAAAATGGTTTCTTGCGAACATACCTTTGGGTTGATCACCTCGGTGTCGAATTTTTTGATAGTTTTATTCCACTCCTTAATTTCTGAAACAAATTGTGGTTTTACCATCACTCCATTATTGGCCACCGAATTATAAAATGTCAAGGTTTGCATAGGCGTTATCGAAACCCCATAACCAAAAGCCATCCAAGGAAGCGAAAGATTCGACCAGGTTTTATCACTTGGTTGGGGAACAATTGGTTTTCCTTCTCCCTGAATTGATAGCCCTAAAGGTTTATTTAATCCGTATTTATTGATGTGATTTACAAATGCAGAAGGGTTGTTTTTGTAATTGTTATACACCGCCTGAACCATCACTGTGTTTAATGACAACTCAAACCCACGCGCCAGTGAAATTTTACCATTCTCTCTATGAGAATCTATTACTGGCTTTCCAGAATAGGTAATTCTTCCGCCATGAGTATCAAAAACAGCACTAGTATCAATTTTTTTATCTTCGAGTAAGGTCATCAAATCAACCAATTTATAGGTCGATCCGGGCTCATGCGATTCGGCAATTGCATAATTTGTAGTTTCATAATAGGTTCCATCTCCCGCTTTTCCCAGGTTCGATATGGCTTTTATGTGCCCTGTTTTAGTTTCCATAACCACCACACAACCATGATCGGCTTGATAATCCGTTAGTTGTTTTAGCAAGGCATGATGCGCAATGTCTTGGATGAAAACATCTATTGTAGAAACCACATCATACCCATCCTGTGGATCCACTTCATTAACATCTCGGATGGGTTTCCACTGCCCTTTTGCGATTTTTTGCTTTAAAACCTTACCGTCTTTCCCATTGAGGTATTTTCGATAGGCCCATTCAATCCCTTTACCATCAGGCGTTCCGCTTGGTGTTTTTCTTTCGTACCCAATGGTACGTCCCGCAATTTTTCCGATTGGATGTTTCCTTACCGTTTCTTGCTGAACAATAATTCCTCCTTTGTAAGCGCCCAAATTAAATAATGGGAAACCTTTAATTTTCATATATTCTGTGTAGCTCAAATTACGGGCTATTAAAAAATACCTGTTTTTGTTGGCTCTGGCTTTTCGAAATTCGTTGAGAAAAAACCCAGATGGTTTTCCCAGAAGAATCGACAGTGAATCCGATAAAGATTTCACGTTTTTTTCGAATGCAACTGATTTTGGGGCAATGGCATCGAATCGAATTTCATAATTGGGAATAGAAGTAGCAAGCAAGCTCCCATCGGCAGAGTATATATTACCCTTATTGGCAGGGATAATAAAGTTTTTTACCGTTCTTTCTTTGGCTAATTTTCGATAATAATTACCTTCAACCCATTGGATGTTCGTCAACTTAACGGCAATCGCAACCGCCATCAATAGGATTGCGAAAGCAACTAAGTAGATCCTGTAGGATATGTGTTTATCTTCTACTGCCATAATTTTTGGAAAAAACTTTTTTCAGCTGCTTTTTTGACTTTTATTTTTATTGGTGGCACTGTGGATGGGAAAATTTGTTTTTCTAGCATTTTTTCAGAAACCGTTGATTCCATTTTTAGTTTCATTAACTCCGAACGTCTGTCCACAAATTCAGAACGCAGTTCTTTTACTTGATTGGTCAATTCGTTAATCTTGAACACTTTTTGCTCAAACCGTTGGGTATTGGCAATCATCACGATGGCCAAAACAATTAGAAAAACGATGAAACGCCAATTTTTTATTGAATCATCTTCAATAAGAAATCGCGCTTTCAGTAGACTATAAACTCCGTTTTTCATTTTATTTTTGACTAATTATAACTTTTCGGCAATCCTTAATTTGGCACTTCGCGCGCGGTTATTGCTTTTAATTTCGGCACTATCCGGAACAATCAGTTTTCCAATGGTTTTGAAAGGGACCGAAAAATTACCAAAGAAATCTCGTTCAGGCTCTCCTTCGAACATTCCGTTTTTCATGAATCTTTTTACTAATCGGTCTTCCAATGAATGATAAGAAATCACACTTAATCTTCCTCCTGAATTTAAAATTTCCAGTGATTGTTCCAAAAACTCTTTCAAAACATCCATTTCTTGGTTGACCTCAATTCGAATGGCCTGATAAATTTGAGCTAATATTTTATTCCGAACTCTTTCAGGCAAATATTTGGCTAGCACTTCTTTTAGTTCATCCGTAGTTTTTATTGGTCGTTCGGCTCTGGCTTCTATAATTGTTCTTGCCAAAACTGGTGCATTTTTTAATTCGCCATAATCCAAGAATACGCGTCTTAAATTTGCATCGTCGTATTCATTGACTACTCGATACGCATTCAAATCATTTTTCTGACTCATTCTCATGTCCAATTCGGCATCAAAACGAGTAGAAAAACCCCTTTCGGCAACATCAAACTGATGAGAAGAAACGCCTAAATCAGCTAAAATTCCATCCACGCTTTTCACGCCATAGAAACGCAAAAACCTTTTTATAAACCTGAAATTTTCATTAATCAAAGTAAATCTGTCGTCCGGCAATGTGTTCGCTAACGCATCTTCATCTTGATCGAAAGCAAACAGTTTTCCGTTAGGACCCAATCGTTTCAAAATTGCTGCCGAATGTCCGCCACCTCCAAAGGTCACGTCAACATAAATACCGTCAGGTTTTATATTCAAACCATCTACCGATGCCTGAAGCAAAACCGGATTATGATATTCCATTGTCGCTGTCATTTATGTTTCCCATCACATCTTCGGCCAAGTCTGAAAAATCGACATCTTCGCCGCAGATGGATTTTTCATACAAGTTTTTATCCCAAACTTCCACAATATTGACAGCAGACGAAAAGACCACATCTTTTGATATACTAGCAAAAACAACCAAATCTTTTGGCACCAACAATCTTCCTAAAACATCAATTTCAACCACCTTGACGCCAGCAGTAAAGCGGCGAATGAAGTCATTGTTTTTCTTAACAAATCGATTGAGTTTGTTGATTTTTTCCATCATCAAATTCCATTCTTCCATTGGATACAATTCTAGACAAGGCTGAAAAACAGAACGCTTCAAAACAAAACCATTTTGAAGTGAAGTAGCCAATTGCTTTTTCAAAGGCGCTGGCAAAAGCAGCCTTCCTTTGGCATCGACTTTACATTCATATGTTCCGACAATTGTATTCAAGAGAAAAAATTTAAATGATGTTGAGCAAAAATATAAAAAATATTACCACAATTTACCACTATATCCCACTTTGTTAATAAGTTTTACCACTTTCGGTAAAAAAGCCTTAGTTTTAGGACTATCAGAATATTAGCGGTATTTATACTCAATGTTCAGATGTGTCAGACAATAGAAAAAATTACATAGGAATCAAAACATTGATAGCTCAATTCTCAAAACAAAAAATAGGACGGTGGATAAATTGAATTGGATTTTTTTGCTTCAAAAGGAATTAAATGCTAAAAATTGTTTTTCAAAAATTCATTTATATTTTTTAAATCCTATATTTGTCAAAATTGAAAATTTACGATAAAACGTATGGAAAAATACTATAAAAAGGTAGGCAGATACGGCTATTATGAAGCCGGAGAAGGAACTCCAATTGTCATTTTGCATGGTCTAATGGGAGGATTAAGCAACTTTGATGCCGTTGCCAGTTATTTTTCTGAAAAAGGATACAAAATTGTCATTCCGGATTTACCAATTTACACCCAAAATATTTTAAAAACCAATGTTAAAGCTTTTGCAAAATATGTTAAGGACTTCATCACTTTCAAAGGTTTTGACAGAGTAATCTTGTTGGGAAATTCATTAGGAGGCCATATTGCTTTATACCACACAAAAATGTATCCAGAAAAAGTGGCTGGATTAGTATTGACAGGAAGTTCAGGCCTTTATGAAAGTGCCATGGGCGATAGTTACCCAAAAAGAGGCGACTATGAGTATATAAAGCAAAAAGCAGAAGCCGTATTTTATGATCCAAAAATGGCGACCAAGGAATTGGTAGATGAGGTTTATGCCTCCGTAAACGACAGGATAAAATTGATAAAAACATTGACTATTGCCAAAAGCGCCATTCGACACAATATGGCAAAAGACCTTCCAAAAATGCATGTACAAACTTGTCTTATTTGGGGAAAAAACGACAAAGTCACTCCTCCAAATGTCGCCGAAGAGTTTAATGAATTACTGCCAAATGCAACTCTATATTGGATTGATAAATGTGGTCATGCGGCCATGATGGAACATCCTGAAGAATTTAATCGTTTGCTAGAAGAATGGCTGACACATACCCATTTGAAAGCTCACTAAGCATCCGGGGAATTTACAAATACAATTATGAAGATTAATACCGCCGAATTTATTATCAGCAACTCTGATGTCGAAAAATGTCCAAAAGATTTCTTGCCAGAGTATGCTTTTATAGGCCGATCAAATGTTGGCAAGTCGTCGTTAATTAACATGCTGACCAATCATAAAAATTTAGCAAAAACCTCAGGAAGACCAGGAAAAACTCAGTTAATAAATCATTTTTTAATTAACAACAATTGGTTTCTTGTCGATTTACCCGGTTATGGATATGCTAAGGTTTCCAAGAAAACAAAATCGGTTTTTCAGCAATTTATTACTGATTATTTTGAAACTAGGGAACAACTAGTCTGTGCTTTTGTTTTAATCGACATTCGACACGAAGCCCAAACAATAGACATTGAATTCATGTCGTACATGGGAGAGAGCGAAATTCCTTTTTGCATTATTTTCACCAAAGCCGACAAGATTAGCAAAACAAAAATAGATTCCCACATTGCAGCTTATAAAAAGAAAATGTTTGCTAACAATTGGGCTGAAATGCC
>CANHNG010000060.1 GCA_947461915.1 Flavobacteriaceae bacterium | reverse complement strand
AAGTGTTCGGTCGAATGGAATATCAAATGAAAATCCCTTTAATCTGTTCGAACCTGCCTGTCGGCAGACCGGTCTGTGGCTAATTTATATTTCATAAGTTACAGAGATAACAAAACACTCACGGCATTGCCTCCAAAACCGACAGCATTGACCAAAACTTTACGAATTTGTTTTCTTGGATTTTGCTCTGGGGCAAAGGGAATGCCGATAAACTCTTGATGCTGGAGCATCAAAATCGCCATTTCGACACTCAAAATTCCCGATGCCCCAAAGGTGTGCCCGATTTTCCATTTGTTGGTGGTGAGCATTGGCAAGGCGGAAGGAAACACTTTCTGAATCGCTTTGTATTCGGTTAAATCCCCGGCTTTGGTTCCGGGAGCGTGCATTACAATAACATCCACTTCGGATAAATCGGTATCTTGCAACGCCATTTTCATCGATTTCTGGAAACAGCTCGCTTCTGCCGAAATGGATATATTGTGTTCCAAGATTTCGGTGGCATAGCCAATTCCTTCCACATAAGCCAGGGCATTGTCTTTTTTGCCTATTTCCAAACAACATACCGCGGCGCCTTCGCCAAGAATCAGGGTGTTTTGCGTTTTTTCCATGTCGAGAGCACGACAGGGATAGTTGTTTTTTGTTAAAAGGTCTTCGACAGGCTCAGACTGACCCAAAGCATTGTCACACTGAGCTTGTCGAAGCGTTTCAAAATCAGATTGACCTTCATCTAGGTTCGAATAAATTTTCAAAGCCCGCATTTGGGCAATCGTGAAATCCGTCAAAGGCGCTTCACTACCACCAACCAAAAACTTATCACTCATCCCAGCTCGAAGCCAAGCCACACCATTCAACAAGGCATGCAAAGCCGTTGAACAGGTAATGGAATGCGAAATTTCAGGTCCGGAACTTTGCAAATCGTGGGCCACCCAAGAGGAAATATTTCCCAAAGTGGTCGTGGGTGATGCCAAAGTTTGGGCTTTGCCGGTTTCTAAATATTCCTGATGGTTTTTTTCGAATAAATCAGTAGCGCCACGGGAAGATCCAATGTTGATTCCGAAAACGTCGTTTGAAGTCCATCCTGCATTCTCAATGGCTTTGCGTGAAGCGGCCATGGCGTATAAAACGGAGGAATCCAAAGATTTGTACTTGCTGTCGGATTGCTGTAATGCAGCAACTATCGCATTCGAATCGTCGTCCAATTTGGCAACCCAAGTGGGTTTATGGTCCAAGAAATGCTCCGTAAAACAATGATTGGCGCTTTGGTAGTTTTCCCAGACTGTTTTTGGGTTATTCCCCAATGGAGAAATCGAAGCTATAGCGGTTATAGAGATGATTTTAGACAAGGCTATTATTTTGATGCAAAGGTCGTAAAAAAATGGCACACAGATAACACAGATTTAAACGGATAAAAACGGATTTTTAAATTTAATCAAATAAAGATATTTAAGATAGACATTCTTTAAAAATATCTGTGTGAATCTGTTTAATCCGTTTAAATCTGTGGCCCAAAACTAAACTATTTCCAAAGCTTTTTCGACTACTTGATAGACTTTTTGCAATTGTTCGTCAGTGATAATGTAAGGTGGCAAAATGTAAACAATATTCCCAACAGGTCGCAAAATCACTCCATTTTCGATGAAGAAATCGTAGAGTTTGTTTCGCAAAGTTCCATAATAACTAGCGGAACTTTCGGTTTTTATTTCGAGGGCAAAAATCACGCCCAGCACTCGCGTTGTGGTCACTTTTGGATGGGATTTGATGTGTTTTTGAAAGGCTAAATGGCTTTTGTTTACTCGAGCAATATGGCCTTGCATGTCATTAGTTTGCAACAACGCCAAACTGGCCAAAGCCGCCGCACAACCTGTGGGATTCGCCGTAAAAGTATGGCCGTGAAACAAGGCTTTGTTGATGTCCTCATCATAAAAGGCATCAAAAATGGCTGAAGTAAAAGTGGTAATCGCCATCGGGATGGTCCCGCCGGTCAAGGCTTTCGACAAACACATCATATCGGGTTTTTCGGTCAGGTAATCGCAGGCAAAAGTTCTGCCCGTTTTTCCAAAACCCGTCATTACTTCATCGGCAATTGTGAGGACTTTGTTTTCTTCGCAAATTTTAATTAATTTGTCCAGGGATTCGGATTCGTACATGACCATTCCGGCTGCACCCTGAACCAAGGG
This sequence comes from Flavobacteriaceae bacterium, assembly GCA_947461915.1. Classification (GTDB taxonomy): domain Bacteria; phylum Bacteroidota; class Bacteroidia; order Flavobacteriales; family Flavobacteriaceae; genus Flavobacterium. The sequence goes on along the minus strand of CANHNG010000060.1, from coordinate 6,072 downwards.
TTCAAAAATAAATCCCGTACAATTATTGTTTTTAAGGGCATCTCGTAAAGCATTAATACTTGCTTCTTCCTGCCCTTTTATGGGAACCGGAATCCGCACCACATCAATCAACATGCCTTGAAAAGCGTCGGTAAAAAAGGAAATTCCGCTGGCTGCCATTGCGGCAAAGGTGTCGCCGTGAAAGGCATTTTCGAAAGCTATAATCGTGGTTTTCTTTTCTCCTTTATTAAAAAAATATTGCAAAGCCACTTTTATCGCTACTTCAACAGCGGTCGAACCATTATCTGAAAAGAATAATTTTTGCTGGTTTTTAGGCAAAATTTCCACCAACTTTTCAGCCAAAACTACCGCTGGTTCGTGTGTAAATCCCCCGAAAAGAACATGCTCCAAGGTGGTGAGTTGCTTATAAATCGCATCGGCAATAAATGTATTGGAATGCCCGAACGGATTGACCCACCAGGAGGCGATGGCGTCAATGTATTCCTTGTCGTTTTCGTCCCAAAGTAAAGCTCCTTTCCCTTTGGTTATGGCAATAGGCGGTTTTGAAGTTTTATGCTGGGTGTAGGGATGCCAAAGGTGGTTTTGGTCTCTTTCGGTTAGGTTCATTTTCAGATAATAGATGATGGACTAATAGATAATAGACGATATTCAACAAACTACTTTGACAAAGATACAAAGTCTTTCATCTATCCGTCTATTGTCTATTGTCTAAATTCAATAGATTTTCCCGAAACAAATCGGCGTATTCTTTGACCACATTTTGATCAAAATAAGGCTCTTGTTCGATTCTTCCAATGCTTTTTATTCCTGTTTTATTTAGAATTATAGACTCGGTTGCTTTGTTTTCGTCTCCACTAAAAATGATTCCGGCAATGTCTATTTTTCTATTTTTTAAAGCCTCAATGGTTAATAAAGTGTGATTAATGCTGCCTAAATAATGTCTTGAAACCACAATTACTTTGTAATCCGCTTGTATTATATCAACCACACAATCGGTTTCGTTTAAGGGAACCAAAATTCCTCCGGCCCCTTCAATGACAAGGTGATTTTGTGTTTTGGGTTCGATTATTTTTTTTAAGTCAATCGTAATTCCATCCAATTCAGCAGCGAAATGCGGACTGGCTGGGGTGTGCAATTGATAACTGTTCTCAAAAATTTGGGATTTGGGATTTGAGATTTGGGATTTTACTTTGTGGCTATCCGAATTGTCCAAATCGCCCGCTTGGATGGGTTTCCAATAATCGGCTTCGAGAGCCTCGACAATGATGGCGGAGGCAATGGTTTTGCCTACATCTGTTGATATTCCTGTAATGAATAGTTTCATATATTTTTATTTTGCAAAGATGCACAAAGGTAAAAAGAAGACTCACAAAGTTTTATCAAAATATTCTTATCCAAGGGCATTCGCATTTAAAATAAAGTTTATTGTTTGAGATTATTTATTCTTGCCATTTGTCACGCTGGAAGCGTCTAATTTATGTTGCTCTCGTGCGATGAGACGCTTTCAGCGTGACAAATGGAATAGTTAATATAAAACCTTTTCACCTGCCTGCCGGCAGGTCTGTGGGCTAATATACAAATCTACTCAACAAACTTAACACTTCCGAGATTTCTTCTTTTGTATTGTAACTATGCAAGCAAAACCGCAACCGTTCCTGACCTTCGGGGACGGTGGGCGACAAAATGGCTTTGACATCAAACCCTTTTTCCTGAAGTTGATTGGCTATTGATTTTACGTTTTGGTTTCCGGGAATTATGGCGCTTTGAATGGCCGATTTACTTCTTACAAACATTGGCTTCAATCCCAAAATATTTTTTTCTTGGTTGAAATGAATGATGTTTTCTCGAAGATTTTCGATGGCCTTTTTTTCGATTTTCAAATGTTGGTATCCGACTAGAATCGTGGCAACGGAATGCGGTGAAAGCCCCGTAGTATAAATAAAACTTCGGGCAAAATTAATGAGATAATCCTTCAATTCTTGCGAACCTACTATCGCTGCACCATGGCAACCCAATCCTTTGCCGAAAGTCATTATTCGGGCAAAAACTTGGTCTTCCAAGCCCAATTGTTGAACCAATCCCTCGCCTTTATCGCCGAAAACGCCTAGTGCATGAGCCTCGTCGATTACCAAATGACACTTGTATTTTTCCGAAAGTTGGGCTAGTTCTTCAAGATTTGGCGTGTCGCCATCCATTGAGAATACAGATTCTGTAACGATATAAATTTCTTGATTCGTAATTCGTAATTTGTAATTCGTAATTTTTTTCTCCAAGTCCTCAAAATCGTTGTGTTGAAACTTATAGGCTTTGGCATTGGAGAGTTGAATTCCGTCGCGAATGGAGGCATGACACAATTCGTCATACAAAATCAAGTCTCCTTTTTGGGGAACGGAACTGAAAAAACCCACATTGGCATCGTAACCCGAATTGAATATCAGGGCGCTATCTGATTGGTGAAATTGGGCAATATAATTTTCTGCTTCTTGATAAACTTTGTGGTTTCCGGATAATAATCGAGAACCGGTTGCCCCGTTTTGGATGATTTTATTTTCAATTAAATACTGGTGGGTTTCCTCGAAAATAGCTTTATTTCTTGAAAATCCAATGTAATCATTCGAGGCAAAATCGATTAAATCATTCGGAAAAGATAATTTCCGAAACGCATTGTTTTGCTTGCGGATTTCGAGTTTTGCAGCCAGATTTTTTGGAAACTTCATAAAGGCAAAGTTATTGATTTAATGTTTAAAAAATGGGCCACAGATGAAACTGATTTATCTGATGAACACGGATATTTAGCCCCGATAGAAGGGAAAATCCCACGCTTTTTAGCGTGGATTGGAATGATAGCGGGATTAGCTCCAAAAAAAAAGTCACACATTGCTGTATGACTTTTGGTTTTTTGTAGTGAATTGTTTTAGTCCGCTAAAACAATTACTTTATTGTCTTTCATTTCGATTGTTCCGGATTGAATAGCAAGGGTATAATTCTGATCATTCACTTTGGTGAACAACTCTTGGGATTCTTTGCTAAAATTAAAACTTGTGGCCGTAATTTTTACAATTCCTTTTTGAAGTATGGATACTATTGGCGCGTGATTATTCAGCATTTGAAAGTGTCCGTCAACTCCTGGAAGGGAAACCGAGGTTACTTCGCCTGAAAATAATTTTGCTTCTGGTGATACTATTTCTAAAATCATTTTTTTAATTGATAATTGATAATTGATAATTGATAATTTTAGAATTGTCAATTGTTAATTATCCATTGTTAATTGCTATGCTTCCGCCAACATTTTTTCCCCTGCTTCGATAGCGTCTTCAATAGTTCCTTTTAGGTTGAAAGCGGCTTCTGGCAAGTGATCTAATTCCCCGTCAATGATCATATTGAATCCTTTGATGGTGTCTTTGATATCAACCAAAACTCCTTTTAATCCTGTAAACTGTTCCGCAACGTGGAAAGGCTGTGACAAGAAACGTTGAACACGTCTTGCTCTTGAAACTGATAATTTATCCTCTTCGGAAAGTTCTTCCATACCCAAAATGGCGATAATATCTTGCAATTGTTTGTATTTTTGAAGTATTTCTTTTACTCTTTGTGCACAGTCATAATGTTCATCACCAATGATTTGTGGAGTCAAAATTCTTGAAGTAGAATCTAGTGGATCTACCGCTGGATAAATCCCTAGCTCGGCAATTTTACGAGACAATACCGTTGTGGCATCAAGGTGAGCAAAAGTTGTTGCTGGAGCCGGATCGGTTAAATCATCCGCAGGAACGTAAACCGCTTGTACCGATGTAATAGACCCCTTGTTTGTTGATGTGATACGCTCTTGCATCGCTCCCATTTCAGTAGCCAATGTTGGTTGGTACCCTACCGCAGAAGGCATACGACCCAAAAGTGCCGAAACCTCAGAACCTGCTTGTGTAAAACGGAAGATATTATCCACAAAGAACAATACATCTTTTCCTTGATCTGAACCTGCACCATCACGGAAATATTCAGCAATAGACAATCCAGACAAGGCTACACGAGCACGAGCTCCAGGAGGTTCGTTCATTTGTCCGAAAACGAAAGTCGCTTTAGACTCTCTCATTCCTGGCATATCTACTTTAGACAAATCCCATCCTCCATTTTCCATGGAGTGCATAAATTCATCTCCGTATTTTATAATTCCTGACTCTAACATCTCACGAAGTAAGTCATTTCCTTCACGTGTTCTTTCTCCTACTCCTGCGAATACGGAAAGACCGCCGTGACCTTTTGCGATATTGTTAATCAACTCCTGAATCAATACTGTTTTACCCACACCAGCACCACCAAACAATCCAATTTTTCCTCCTTTTGAATAAGGCTCAATCAAATCGATTACTTTAATCCCTGTGAATAAAACTTCAGATGAAGTAGATAAATCTTCGAATTTTGGAGCTTGTCTGTGAATAGACAATCCATTATCGCCATCTTTTGGTAAATTTCCTAAACCATCGATAGCATCACCAATTACGTTGAACAAACGCCCGTAAACATCCGCTCCAATTGGCATTTTTATTGGGTTTCCTGTTCCAACTACTTCATAACCTCTGCTCAAACCGTCAGTGGAGTCCATGGAGATGGTACGAACGGTGTTTTCACCGATGTGAGATTGTACTTCAAGAACTAACAACGTTCCGTCTTTTTTAGTGATTTCTAATGAATCGTAAATTTTTGGAAGTTCAACATCTACTCCGTTGAAAACTACATCGACAACGGGTCCGATGATTTGGGCAACTTTTCCTATTACTTTTGACATTGCTTATGTATTTATTAAATAGCTATTCGGATTTATGAAGTACAACAAATCGATACGAATCGACTAAATGCTTTTTCAGTGCGCAAAGGTAATTTTTTAAAATATAAAAATCAACACTTTTTTTATAAAAAATAAAGCGGTTTTTGAAGGATTGTTTGCAAACAGGAACCAAATCAAGAAAAGTGCTTATAAAGCAAAAAACCACCCCGCAGTAAGGGATGGTTTTAAAACGGTAGTGATTCTTAATTTATGGATTAATGATCAAAGAAGTAAAATATTGTTGCCCTATTGCTCCTGCCCCTAATACTTGGTTGTATTCCTTACCTCCTATATTAGTAGCGCCAATTTTTAGAACCGATTTTAATTTAGGAAGTCCGTAGTTAATTTGAGCATCAATAACCGTGGCTGCATCAATCATTCCGTTAGCGAATGAAGATTCCCATGAGTAGGCAGTATTCCATCTTCCGCTAACATTAAATCCAAGGTTTCCGATTAATTTTTCATTCCCTATAGAGGCTTTAACTCTATGTTTTGGTGTATTGAAACCCGCTTGGAAATCTTCCCCAGGAGCTTGATCAAATTTAAATTCAGCATAATTATAATTTGCACTAATATCATAATTTCCAAAAACTTTTTTAGAAACTCCAATGCCAAAACCGAAAGATTGAATTTCTTTGTCTGTATTGGTATAAACATAATAAACTCTATACTCGCCATTTTTAATAGCAGTAAGTGTTTGGACAGCCGGATTGCTTTTATAAGGAATTGGAGAGTCAGTAGCGCCTACTGCAAAAATTGCTGGATCAGAAAAATCAGTAGCCGTACCATACAGTGGAGCAATAACATACAAATTTCCTGAAAAATCATTATATTTATTGAAATATCCATTAATGTCAAAATAAATATCTTTTATTTGGGAACGATACCCAAGCTCAAATGCTTTTACTTGCTCTGGTTTAACTGTTTCGATATTTGTTTTTTTCAACTTGGCCGCCGCACCAGGAGTATCTCCGGGGTGAGTTGCTGCAAAGTAGCCAAATGCTTCTACAGAAGCTCTGGTGTAGGAGTTTTTATACGCGTTATTTCCAGTCATAACAGAAGTCGTCGAACCTGCATAATACTGCCCCAACGATGTTGCAATAGGCAACGTTTCAGAAAATCTGGATAAATTGTCGGGGGCAGATCCCACCAACGCGGCTGGACCAGCATTGAAACCGATATATTGATCTTGTGTGCTTGGGTTTCTAAAACCCGTTTGATAGGAAGCCCTAAAATTGTTTTGTTTGTTT
>CANHNG010000059.1 GCA_947461915.1 Flavobacteriaceae bacterium | reverse complement strand
TAGATATTGACGAAACTACTTTAACAAAATTGAAAGTAATTTCAATATTTGAAAAAACAAGTGTTAAAGGTTTAATAGAAAATGCTGTGCAAGCTTATGTTAAAAATAAGCAGAACAGTCAATTCCATAATTTATCCGATGAAGAAAAAGAGGACATTGGCTTAATGATGTTAATGCAGGAAGCTGATAGAACAGAATTTGTTTCAAGAGAAGAAATTATGAAAATCTTGCACTCTTGATAGTTAAATTCGGAAAATTATTTTCTAAGGATTTGTTAAAAATCAAAGATTCGACTTTGAAGAAAGATATTGTTGAAGTTATTGAAACACTCGAGAATTCTGAAAGTATTCAGAATATTTCAAATATTAAAAAAATCAGAGGTCATTCAGAAGCTTATAGGATAAGGCTTGGTAAATATAGATTAGGATTTTATTTTGATGGTGAAGTTATAGAACTTGCCAGATTTGCCAAGCGCGAAGATATTTATAAATTATTCCCATAAAATCTCATCCCAAAAATGCCTCAAGAATTACTCTTACAAGTCACGCCAGAAATAGCCGCAAACGAATTGTTGCTCAAACAACATATTTCCAAATTAATTCGGGTGGATGCCAAAGAAATCCAACATATTGCCTTGCTGAAACGCTCGATTGATGCGCGACAAAAAGCCATAAAATTTAATTTAAAGGTTTCGATATATTTGGTTGGCGAATCTTTTCAAGAAGCCAAAATCGAACTACCGGAATACAAAAATGTTTATAATGCTCAAGAGGTGATTGTTGTTGGTGCGGGTCCTGCGGGATTATTTGCCGCCTTGCAATTGATTGAACTGGGTTTGAAGCCAATAGTAATTGAGCGTGGAAAAGAGGTTCGGGCTCGCCGCCGAGATTTAAAAGCCATTAACAGAGATCACATCATAGATGAAGATTCCAATTATTGCTTTGGCGAAGGCGGAGCAGGAACTTATTCGGACGGAAAATTATATACCCGTTCTAAAAAGCGGGGCGATGTTACCCGAATATTGGAATTGTTTGTTGCTTATGGAGCGTCACCGGATATTTTGGTCGAGGCACATCCGCATATTGGCACCAACAAACTTCCTCAAATTATCCAAGATATCCGAGAGAAAATCATCGAAATGGGAGGTCAAGTCCTTTTTGATACCCGATTGACTGATATTATCATCAAAAACAATGAAGTACAAGGCATTGTTACCCATAATGGCGACACGATTCTAGCTAACAAAATCATTTTGGCCACGGGACATTCTGCCCGAGACATTTTTGAATTGCTCGATAGAAAACAAATTTTTATCGAAGCCAAGGCTTTTGCCCTTGGCGTTCGAGCCGAACATCCACAGTCTTTGATTGACAGCATACAGTACAGTTGTGATTATCGCGGAGAATACTTGCCGCCATCTCCTTATTCTATCGTGAAGCAAGTAGAAGGAAGGGGAATGTATTCTTTTTGTATGTGTCCTGGTGGCGTGATTGCCCCTTGCGCGACGAGTCCTGGAGAAGTGGTGACAAACGGTTGGTCGCCCTCCAAACGGGATCAGGCTACCGCCAACTCTGGAATTGTGATTGAGTTAAAGTTGGAAGATTTCAAGCCGTTTGCCAAATTTGGTGCTTTGGCAGGAATGGAGTTTCAAAAAAGTATCGAGCAAAAAGCATGGCAATTGGCTGGCGAGACACAAAAAGTGCCTGCCCAAAAAATGGTCGATTTTACCCAAAACAAAATATCTACTAATATCCCAAAAACGTCCTATGTTCCCGGAACGACTTCGGTTGAAATGGGGCAGGTTTTCCCCGGATTCCTTACCCAAATATTGCGGGAAGGTTTCGTCGAATTCGGGAAATCCATGCGCGGGTTTTTGACCAATGAAGCGATACTTCACGCACCGGAATCTCGAACTTCTTCACCCGTTCGCATCCCAAGAAATCCAGAAACCTTAGAACATGTTCAAATAAAAGGTTTGTATCCTTGTGGTGAAGGCGCCGGTTATGCTGGCGGCATCATCTCGGCAGCGATTGATGGAGAAAAATGTGCTTTTAAGATTGCGGAAAGTTTAAAATAAGTTTTTTAATTCCCATTTATGTTTCAATATTTTTATATGAATCATGAATTTTTATAATTAAAACTCCAAAACCTACGGCTATTACAATTAGTACTGTATTTAATATGCCCTTGGTATTAAAGGATAACTTAATTAAAATTGTTGTAAATATAAATCCTGAATTTCTAATTACATTATTGAATTTATCGAAATATAAAAAGAAAATAAAAACAATAAAACTTCTACAAGTATAAGAACAGTAAAAAAATTATCAAAATAACTATTAGTGCAATTATTTCATAGTGTTTCCTAATATAAATTGAAGTAGATTTAGGTAGATAATAAAGTAATAAGTACATGAATTATGCATGATTCTTCGCTACCAAAATTTGCCATAAAATCAAGTATATTCATCCCTTTTTTTATCAATTTTTTTCTATTCAATTATGGGTAATTGCGGATAATCAAATAACAAATAATACTATTTACATTTTTTTTATGTCTTTTAGCATTTTTGTAACTTCTCTATAGCCAGTTTCTATTGCTCCGTGAACAGTTTGATGATGTCCATTGGTATTCATTGCTTCACCAGCAAAATATAGTTTTTTGTTTATCTGTCGAGTTGCTACTTTTCTTGCATCTCCCATGCCAATAGTGCTATAGGAATAAGCTCCTTTAACAAATGGGTTTGTTGTCCAGTTTTGAACATGCGATGCAATAAATGATGCGGTTGCCTGTCCGTTATACATAGTGTCCAATTCTTGAAGTAACGCGTTTGATATTGCTGCGTCACTTCCTAATGCGGTCAAATATTCGGCTTGCTCGCCCATAATAAAAGCAAGCAATACATTATCATTTTGTGTTTTCCCTATGCTGTCATCTCTATAAGCGGCACACATCGCTCCACCAATTATATTTTGGTCAAAGAATTTATTGCTGAATTTTAAAAATACTTTCATTCCTGCATCCATACCTATTTTTGAAAATGCAATTGTTTTTTCATCAGGTAGTGATGGAATAAATTGAATATCTCCCGATTTAAGAATAGAAATAGGAACGGTAATAATCACCTTATCCGCTTGGTATAAATTATTGTTGCTATCTGTAAGTTGGATTTTTGATTGAGAATAATCAATTTTTGTGACAACGGTATTAAGTAAGATTTTATCTTTTACATGAATTGCGATTTGGCTATCAATTAAGTCGAAGTAAGTTTCTTGAAATTTGAAATCTTTAGCACCAGAACTCCAATTTTCTTCTTCCTTGATTTTCCAAAAAGTAGATATACTTGATGCTGCTGCACCGCAATCGCCGGCTATGCCTTCCACAATGTTTTTGTATTCGTTTCCAAAACCTTCCTGTATGGCAAAATCTTTAAAGGACACATCAGACAAATTATCTTCTCTAGCAAAGATCTCATTGATGTTGCGGGGCAATGAACTTACAATTTGGTTGTTGAACCAATATTTTTCATCGCTGTTGTCCAATGTGATTTTTGTTCCGGATTTGGTGATGAGGTCGCCCGTAATACTGTTTTTGCCATGCAACCATTGCGCACCTAAGTCAATAGGAAAATTGGCAAAACCTGTCAGTTTGCCAAGTCGTCCGCCATAATTTGCAGAAGCTTCTAAAATCTGAAAGTGAATTCCTTTTGACTTCAAAATATAGGCAGCATATAGTCCGGCAGCACCAGCACCAATAATTATAACTTTTCCATTATAATTTATGTTTTCAAATAAGGTGTCTTTTCTCCAAGCTGAAAGGAATGTTGAAGGAATTAAAAGCCCGCCAATTGAGAGTAAAGTTGATTGTTTTATAAAATCCCGTCTGTCCATATGTTAAGATTGTTTGATGTGACTTGTCTTTTAGGGTTTCCGGTAGCTTTATATAGACTTAGTTTTATAAATCATCAAACGGAGGCTGTTTCATCAAGCCTTTTCCTTAACAAAACCATCAATCACTTTTTGGTAATACTCAAAAGTGGTTTGGGCGATAGATTTCCAACTGAATATTTTCAATACGCGGACCCGACCGGCTTTTCCCATTTGGGTTGCCAAGGCTTCATCGTTTAAAAGGAGGTTGATTTTGGTGGCAAATGCTTTTTGGAACGCTTCTGGATTTTTTGGATTAAAATCGGTTCTCGAAACACTTTCTAAAGGTACTAAATAACCCGTCTCCCCCTCGACAATGATTTCTGGAATTCCGCCTACATGGCTTCCCACAACGGGTGTTTCGCAAGCCATAGCTTCTAGGTTGATGATGCCAAAAGGCTCGTATAAGGAAGGGCAGGCAAACACGCGAGCGTGGCTGTACAATACTTTTATTTTTTCGCGGGGCAGCATCTCTGAAATCAAGATGACACCTTCTCGTTCTTTTTTTAAATTGGTGATTAATAATTCGGTTTCTTCTGCTATTTCCTTGGTGTCCGGAGCACCGGCACAAAGTACAATTTGACAGTTTTTGTTGAAATATTTCGCGGCTTCTATCAGTCCTGAAATTCCTTTTTGACGCGTAATACGCCCCACGAAAAGCACAAAAGGAATGTTGGGATCAATGCCTAAATCTAAAAGCAATTTTTCGTTAAATGTGGGTTGGTAAAATTCAGGGTCAATCCCGTTATGAATCACGGTCACTTTTTCAGGAGCAACGCCATAAGCCTCGATGACATCTTCTTTCATTTGTTCGCTTACGGCAATAATGCCATCGGCGGTATTATAGGCTTTGTTTTCGATCCAGCGCGAAAGGAAATAGCCATTGCCCAGTTGTTCCACTTTCCACGGACGGTGTGTTTCCAGACTGTGTGTGGTGAGAATTAAGGGTACCTGTAAGAGTTCGCGGGTAAAAATTCCGGCAAGGTGGGTGTACCAAGTATGGCAATGGATAACATCAGCTTCTGCCGTGGCTTGGGACATTTCGACATTCCGACTCAAGTTATGGAACATTTTGATGTGCGGGTTACTATCATCAACCATTTTGGTCAAAGAAGAGTTGACTCCGCGTACCTGCATCGTTTGTGTATCTTCGTTTTGGTCACCAAAGCAACGTACTTCAACCTGACCTAATTTGGCTAATTCTTGGCTTAAAAAGTCGATGTGAACCCCTGCGCCTCCGTAGATATTGGGAGGAAATTCATTCGAAAAAAGAGCTATTTTCATACGACGACTATTAATAATTTGTGTTTGGGATTTTTGGTTAACATTCCAAATATAATAAATATCCCCTACTTATTGCACGTCCGGATGAATGAATCAAAAAAATGTTCTCAAAATGATAAACAAAAAAACCGAAAATTACTTTCCGGTTTTTGGAGTCTATTGTTTTTCGAATAATTAATCCTTGTCAAGCGTATTCTTTATTTCTTCGTATTCTTCTTTCGTAATCTCGCCTTTGGCAAACCTTTTCTTCAAAATTTCTAAAGGACTTTCATCTTTTGTTTGTTGACTTGGCATTTTCCTTTGAGTTGAAAACAGCCATACTATTAGAATAATCCAAAATAGCCACCAGAAGAAATGCATTCCCCAATAATGATGCTCGTACATATGCCACATAATTTCATTATTTAAAAAAGTGAATAATTTGTTTAATTACCTAGATAAATATATGAATTTCAGCACAATAAAAAAAGAAATGTTCTGTGTTTTTTACAATGATGTCTTTAGGTGATTGTGGATTTCTTATTTTTTTAAACGGGCTTTAAATATCTTTTCGAATTTTTCTATCTTGGGTTGGATGACCATTTGGCAATAGGGTTGGCTTTTATTATTTTCATAATAATTTTGATGGTAATCCTCGGCTTTGTAAAACTGTGTGAGTGGTTCAAGCGTGGTTACAATTGGGCTGGGATATACTTTTTCGGAATTTAATTGGTCAATAATAGACTGGGCTTCCTTTTTTTGTTCCTCATTGGCATAAAAAATCACTGAGCGGTATTGGGTTCCCACATCGGCACCTTGACGGTTTAGGGTCGTCGGGTCATGAACGGTAAAAAACACTTGTAAAATTTCGTCGAGGTTGGTCAAGGTTTTGTCATAGGTAATCTGCACCACTTCGGCATGACCCGTTCTGCCGGTACACACTTCTTCATAAGTGGGGTTTGCGTTTTTTCCTCCAGAAAACCCCGAAACTACTGACTTTACACCTTCTAATTTTTCATAAACTGCCTCGACACACCAATAACAACCGCCTCCAAGAGTAATTGTTTCGATGTTGTTTTTGCTTCCGTTTTCTGTCATCACTTTGTCTGGAACAAAATCCAAAGCAATGGAATTCATGCAATATCTTTTGCCCGTTGGTGCCGGTCCATCATCAAAAAGATGGCCTAAATGTCCGTCACATCTCCCGCAAAGTGCTTCAATTCTTTTCATTCCATAAGAATTATCTTCTTTGTAGACCACGCTATTTTTGTTTTCCTGTTCAAAAAAACTAGGCCAACCGCAGCTGCTGACAAATTTCTGGTCGGATCTGAATAATTTATTGCCACAAGCGGCACAATAATAGGTGCCCTTGGCATCAGAATTCCAGAGCTTTCCAGTAAAAGCTCTTTCGGTGTCGGCATTTCTTGAAACGGCATACAAGTCTGGAGAAAGGACTTTTTTCCATTCGGTATCTGTGACATGCAATTTTGTTGTGTCAGTGTTTGAATAATAGGGATTTCCGGGTTTGCTGATTGTGTTTTCCATAGGGGAAGGTTTTGGAGTTAATTCTGTTTTTTTAGTCGATTGTCCGCAGGCATTTAATGCAAATAAAGGTAATAATATCAAATAATTAAGGATGTTTTTCATCGCAATCATGTTTAGATTATGATGTAAATTTACAATAGATATACGCTAGAAATTGTCGTGTAGATTGTAAATGGCTCTCATTTAAGGAAAGTTTAACGATTGTTGATATTTTAAAAAACCAGAATTCCCAATTTCTTTTTTTGTATTTTTGACAAGCTAAAAACAGATATGAAAGAAGATAACGTAATATTGGTGAACCAAAAAGACGAGCAAATAGGGCTCATGCCTAAACTGGAAGCCCACGAAAAAGCGGTTTTACACCGGGCGTTTTCCGTTTTTATATTAAATAGCAAGAATGAAATTATGCTTCAGCAAAGGGCACATCACAAGTATCATTCTCCGCTATTATGGACTAATACATGCTGTAGTCACCAGCGTGAAGGCGAAACCAATATTCAAGCGGGAAGCCGAAGATTGTTTGAAGAAATGGGTTTTGAAACTGGACTGAAGGAATTGTTTCATTTTATCTATAAGGCACCATTTGATAATGGTTTGACAGAGCATGAACTCGATCATGTCATGATAGGATACTATGATGGAGAGCCAAAAATAAACTCCGAGGAAGTAGAAAACTGGAAATGGATGTGTATTGAAGACGTTAGGAGTGATATGCAATTGCATCCTGAGATATACACCGTTTGGTTCAAGATTATTTTTGACGAGTTTTATCACTATTTGGAAGAACATAAAATCTAAGATAGCAGATTTGAGATAGCAGAATGCAGAAATCCCCAAAAATCTAAAATTAGAAATCTAAAATCACTATGAGAGTCACCATATCCAGAAAAGCCCATTTTAACGCAGCGCATCGATTGTATCGAAAAGATTGGACTTTCGAGCAGAACGATGCCGTTTTTGGGAAATGCAACAACCCTAATTTCCATGGGCATAATTACGAACTAATTGTGAGTGTAACGGGTAAAATCAATCCTGAAACGGGTTATGTAATGGACATCAAGGAATTAAGTGATTTGATTTTGGAAGAAGTTGAAAGACCCTTCGACCATAAAAACTTGAATTTGGATGTTCCTGAATTTGAAAATATAAATCCCACCGCCGAAAACATAGTGGTTGTCATTTGGAATAAAATCAGAAAAAGAATTCAATCAGAATTTGATTTAGAGGTAGTGCTCTATGAAACACCACGTAATTTTGTAACCTATAAAGGGGAATAATGGCACTACAAGTAGGAGATAAAATCCCGCATTTTTTAGCAAAAGACAGTCATGGAAACGATTTTGACAGTGCTTCAGTGGTGGGAAAAAAACCGGCGGTTCTTTATTTTTATCCCAAGGACAATACTCCGGGTTGCACTGCGCAAGCCTGCAGCTTTAGAGATCAATACGAGGATTTTAAGGATTTAGGAGCCGAAGTTATCGGTATCAGCAGTGATAGTATTGCTTCGCATGAAAAGTTTGCTAAACAG
>CANHNG010000058.1 GCA_947461915.1 Flavobacteriaceae bacterium | reverse complement strand
ATTTTTCAAAACGAGGAGGATTGCGAAAACCTTTTTTTTATTGCTTACAGTTTATGGCAAACAAAATTCTGGCATCAGTATTTAGTAGGTTCGGTTATTCCGTTTTTGCGTCTTCAAGATTTCAAAAAACAATTCAATCCACAAGCCAGTTTGATGATGGTGGAGCACGAGCAGCACCAAAAAAATGTTGAAGCTCTCAAACTTCTGGAGAAAAAAGAAAAGCAATACAAAGAGGATATGATGCTCATAAATGACCTCCGCAGAGCCATTTTATATCGCTATTGCAGAAAATAAAACAATCCTGGTCCTTGTGGATTAGAAATGATTGCACTTCATTCCCAAGCAAACCAATACATAAGTGCAATATGATTGCTCCACTTAAATAAAACGGTGAAAAGCAAAGCAAATCCCATTTTACCAACGCTATAAACGAAATAAGCCCCATCCCAAAACATCGGGACGGGGCTTTTGAGCCTAATTTTAGACATTTTTACTTGTCTGGTTCTGCCTCCTCTTCGGATTTTACTCCAGTTTGGGAAACTACCGAAATAATGCTTCCGCCAAGGATTAAATATCCTGCGGCCGAAACCAATCCAACAGGCAATGCCACCGGAGAAGCGACGATTATTCCGCCAATGGATGCCAATGCTATCCCGACAGTTCGAAGAACTTTAAACCATTTTGGGGTTGGTGCCAAAACTCTTTCTGCTAAATTCATTTTATTATTTTTCATAATCTTATTTTTTATGGATGATTAATTCTAAATCGTGTACTCTTTTTTCGATGTATTCTACTTTCTGGTTCAGTAAATCGTTGCCACTTTTAAACTCGGTTTTGATGATTAAAACCATTGTTTTGACTTCAATCAAATCTTTCTCCACACTTTTGAAATCAGTGTGCAATTGCTTGATAAAATAAGCCACAACCGAGAGTAACAGAGTAATCAATGTCCCAAAAAGTGCTGCGATGGTGTTTATATTTTCCATTGGATTGGCTTTTTAAAATTGAAAATTATTCTCAATGGCAAATTGATTGGAAGAATCCTTTGCCAAAGCTGCCAACTTGGGATAAATCATTTTGTAAGCTGCAATACTTTGGGAAACTTGGTAATCACCATCCGCAAATTGGAAACCAAAACCGCAAAGCGGACAGCCGGCAGTTTCTTTTATCGTGTTTCCGGTATGGATATAAACAGAACTGAAATTTGGTAAACCCGAAATCTCAATCATTCCCTGGTGCAGCTTTCCAAAAGCTTTCTTGTAATTGGCATTTTTAGCTCCCCAAGTGTTCAGTTGTAATTCAAAAATACCTGTAGGAATAGCCGTTTGAGAAGCAATCTTCACTTCCCTGATTTTATCCTCCAACAAATAACATTGGAAAATTCCGTTGATGTACAACTGGCTTAATGTGCTTTGTTTGCCTTCGGCAACCCTGATTATCTTGTTTTCCATTGTTTTTGTTTTAAGAAGTTGATAAAAAAAATCCCTCGTTTTTGGCGAGGGATCCTTTGGGGTAGTTTCTAAAAAGCGTCCTCGACTTTCAAACAGTTACCACTGGAAAACAAGTAGTAATTTGGTCCCACTTGTTGGTAGAACTCAATTCCGATGCACTGTAAAACTGTTGTGTTTACCGTTGGAAGAACTCCCCCTGGTAATGTTGCAGAAATTGTAGTGGCAGGAACTGGAGCATACAAGTCCAAAAAGTCACTGTATTGAATGTCACTTACCTCATTCAAAGCTGCATCCATTGGATCGTAGCTGTTAGTGGTGGCGTTGTATTCAAAATCACTAACCACGGAAAGAGAACTAATCAAACGGAAGTGTGTGGCACCAGATGGAGCACTCACCAAATTAGCTGGGTTAAAATCAGCAACTACAAACTCGCCACTGGCTCTGTCAACTGTGTGGGTTAAGGAGTAAGGAGCGTTGAAAATGCCATTGAAAGAAGAGTTTTTGTCAAACTCGAAACCTTTCAAGTAATTGCGCTGTGTGCTGATTTCAATTTTACGGTAACCCCTAGCTTCAGTTTGGTCTTCCAAATTGATTTTCTTCATAATAGAAGTTAAACGACCAGTCACTTGACTGTCCGCCATTTGTTTCATCACTTGAGATAAACCAGTACGAACCGATTTCCCGGCTTTGGCGCTCGCGCCAAATTCATTCATATTCTCACGAGTTCTCTCGAACTCTGGTGCAGTGTTTACCTGATCACCACTAGGACCGCCAACCATTCCGGCGAAGTAGCCTTCTTGTCCTTTAATTTTGAAGTGTCGGATATCTCCAAGAGTTCCAACATACTTAATAACACCTTTCTGTCTTGCCATTTTTTCTAAATTTTTAAAGTTAATATTTGCTTGCAATTGCTTTATCAAATGTCGATTATTATCTTTGAATAAACAACTGTTAAATAACTGAATATCAATGCAATACAACGCAAAAACACCATACACAGTGGAAACCCACTGGCAAATTGAAGAAGTTCTGGATGGAGATAGTATCATCATTTGCCATCGCTTCACTGGAATGCGAAAAGAAATCCGTCTTTATGGATTGGATGCACCAGAAGTAAAAATAAATAGGAAAATGAAAGAGGACGAAGAAAAAAGCAGTTTACCCGCTCAATTATTGCTCCAATTTGGTTTGCAATCTCTGCACTTCGTTTTGTCGGTTGCACCGCCCAAAACGGTTGTAACCATCATCACAGAACAGGAGAATTATTATGACTACTGGAACAGGCAATTAGGATATGTGATATTGCCTAGTGGAGAATGTTTAAATGAATTACTTTTGCAAAATGGGTATGCTAAAGCAACCCAACAATATTATTGTGGTCAGCTTGCGGCCTATCAAACGATGAACCGTCAAGCGCAGCTCAATGGTATCGGGATCTATAGTCAAGTTAAAGTATTCTGATTTGTTATACTTATGTTGTACTAAAATAAATTAGATTACCTTTAACACCCGTAAATATTACTCCTTACAGGCGTAAGGAGGTTAATCTGCGGTTTATTTTTGTTTTTAAAAACGTTAAAATGCTAATTCCATTTTCTCTTTTATTTCCTTCAAACACAAATTATTAATACTCCCTTCGTGGGTGTGTTTGGTTTCTTTAGGCGATTTATAAGTGCCGTTTTCCAGTTGTTCTGCAACCGCTTTGTAAGCATCCCTAAACGGCATTCCGGC
The DNA here is from genome assembly GCA_947461915.1 of Flavobacteriaceae bacterium. Lineage (GTDB taxonomy): Bacteria > Bacteroidota > Bacteroidia > Flavobacteriales > Flavobacteriaceae > Flavobacterium. The sequence continues at coordinate 5,190 of CANHNG010000058.1, read as the reverse complement.
TACCACCATTTCGTTTAGAGTATCCACGGTAAAGAGATAATCGTATTTTTTATCTATAAGAATATTTTCCTTCACCTTGATGTCCTTGATTGAGAAAATGGCAATATCCAAACAGGCTTTCAGGTTTTGAATCGCAGGAAATAATCCTTCTTTCAATAATTGTAAATCCCTATGATACCCGCTTGGCAAGTTGTTGGTGATTAACGTGATTTCATAAGGCAAGGCTTGAATTTTGTTGCATTTTCCACGAATCAACTCAAAAACATCGGGGTTTTTTTTGTGTGGCATAATGCTAGAACCGGTCGTCAAATGAGCAGGTAAAGTGATGAAATCAAAATTCTGGCTCATATACAAACACACATCCATCGAAAACTTTGCCAAAGTTGCTGCGACACTACTCATGGCAAAAGCCACGGTTTTTTCTGATTTTCCACGACTCATTTGCGCCGCAACCGAATTGAATTTTAAGGTTTCAAAACCTAATTCTTGTGTAGTAAATGTTCGGTTGATAGGGAAGGAGCTTCCGTAACCTGCAGCGGAACCCAATGGATTTTGGTCCACTATTTTCAAAGCAGCATTCAACATCGTAATATCGTCAATCAAGGTTTCGGCATAAGCGGAAAACCACATTCCGAAAGAGGAAGGCATTGCAATTTGCAAATGCGTGTAACCTGGCAACAGTACGTTTTGGTGTTTTTCGGCCGATTCCATCAGTAAATCGAACAAGGTTTTTATCTGAGATTTGAATTCGGTAACTACATCTTTTAGATACAAATTAACGTCGACTAAAACTTGGTCATTACGAGAACGTGCGGTGTGGATTTTCTTTCCAGCATCACCTAGCTTTACGGTCAATATATATTCAATTTTGGAGTGAACGTCTTCAAAACTGTCTTCGATTTCGAATTCACCTTTTTCAATATCAATTATAATATCTTCTAAAGATAAAACTAAAGAATCAGTTTCTTCTTCCGTTAAAAGTCCTATTTCACCCAACATTTTGGCGTGAGCAATAGAGCCCAAAGCATCGTATTTGGCCAAAACCAAGTCTAATTCTCTGTCGTTTCCAATGGTGAAATGTTCTATTTGTTTATCGGTTGGTATTCCTTTTTCCCAAAGTTTCATAATTAGATGTTTAGATTGTTTATGTTTTTAGACCTCATTAGATTATTTCCAAGAAGTCTAAAAAAGTCTACTATTGAAAGAAGTCTGAAAGTATTTTGATATATAAATCGATTCCTTCTTCGATTTCGTTAATATATATAAATTCGTCTGCCGAGTGGGAACGTAGGCTCTCACCAGGACCTAATTTTAGGGATTGGCAACTAATTACCGACTGATCCGAAAGAGTAGGTGAGCCGTATGTAGTCCTTCCAAAAGCGATACCTGCTTGCACTAATCCGTGAGAAACTGGTATTGATGAGGCATTTAAATGCATCGAACGTGGTGTTACTTCGGCAGCCACGTTTGCTTTTACAGTTGCTAAAATTTCGGTATTATTGTAACAATCATTCACCCGAATATCGACAACCAAATGACATTCTGCAGGGACTACATTGTGTTGTTTTCCCGCGGTCACTTGAGTTACGGTCATTTTTACCGGACCTAATACTTCTGATATCTTCTCAAATTGATAGGTTTTAAACCAATCTATCACCGGCATTGCGTTGTATATAGGATTATCCGGATTGTTGTGCGCGGCGTGACTGGCAGTGCCTTTTACGATGATATCAAGTACCAATAATCCTTTTTCGGCTACGGCGAGTTGCATTAATGTAGGTTCACCAATGATGGCACAATCCAATTCAGGCAAATGTTTCAGTACACTATTTAATCCCAATTTTCCGCTACTTTCTTCTTCTGCCGAAGCAACTATTACTATATTGTAAGGCAGATTTTCATAGGCATAAAAATGAGTAAATGTTGCGATTAATGATACTAAACAACCACCAGCATCATTGCTTCCGAGTCCAAATAGTTTTCCGTCTTCCACGATCGCTTCAAACGGATTTTTTGTATAACCTTGATTTGGTTTTACAGTATCGTGATGCGAATTGAGTAATAGTGTGGGTTTTGATTTATCAAAATATTTATTGAAAGCCCAAATATTATTGTTTTCTCTTTCGAAAGGAATGCTGTTTTGAGTAAACCAATTTTCGATTAAAAGTGCCGTTTGATCTTCTTCGCTCGAAAAGGAAGGTGTTTCAATCAGTGCTTTTAATAGCGCAATAGCTTCTTGAGTAAGGGTTGCTATGTTTTTCATAAAGTAATAGTGGTATGTATTACTGTTTTGTCTTTCAACATTCGATGGTGACCAATTTTTATTTCTTGAACACCTTTCGCCAAACTATTAAAACAGTTGTCCAATTTTGGAATCATTCCTGAATGTATCGCTTTTTCGGCTTTTAATTTGGAATATAATTCTGGATTAATATTCTCTATTACTGACGCATCATCATCGGCATCGAATAAAACCCCCGGTTTTTCGAAGCAATAATTCAAGGTTACTTCATAAACTTCCGATGCGGCAATCGCCAATTCGCTGGCAATAGTATCGGCGTTGGTATTTAGCAATTGTCCTTTTTTATCGTGTGTTATGGCGCAAAAAACAGGAGCAATTCCATTGGAAATTAAAGTTTCCAATAACCTTGTATTTACTTTTTGAACGTCGCCTACAAAACCGTAATCAATTGTTGGGTGTTTTCGTTTGGTGGATTGGATCAAATTCCCGTCAGCACCCGAAAAACCAATTGCATTGGTGCCAATTGCCTGCAATTGAGCCACAATATTTTTGTTAATTTCACCCGCATAAATCATCACAACTACATCTAACATCGGTTGGTCCGTAATTCTTCGTCCGTCAATCATTTGAGGAGTTAAGCCAATACTTTGTGCCATTTTTGTTGCTGATTTTCCGCCACCGTGAACCAGAATTTTGCTTCCTTCGATGTTCGAAAAATCAGAAAGAAACTGTGATAATTCCGTTGGAATATCAATGATGTTTCCACCAATTTTTATAATTGATAATGGTTTTTTATTTGACATTTTCCAATATTTTTTGCAACACTAATTGAGCCGCATACGTTCTATTGTTTGCTTGTTCAATAACAATAGAATTTTCGCTGTCAATCACTTCGTCAGTAACGATTACATTTCTTCTAACTGGCAAACAATGCATGAATTTGGCGTTGTTGGTCAGTTTCATTTTATCGGCAGAAACCGTCCAATTGGGGTCGGAATTCGTAACCTTTCCATATTCCTTGTAATTACTCCAGTTTTTAGCATAGATAAAATCGGCATTTTCGAAAGCCTTATTTTGATCGTATTCGATTTTTGAATCTTTAGTAATTTCAGGATTCAGCTCGTAACCATCTGGGTGCGTAATCACAAAATCCATATCAGTTTGCTTTTGCATCATTTCCACGAAAGAATTAGGAACTGCTTGTGGCAAAGCTTTTGGATGTGGCGCCCAAGTCAATACAACTTTTGGTCTGTGTTTGATTTTGTGTTCTGCCATTGTAATAGCATCTGCAAGTGATTGCAACGGATGTCCAGTTGCACTTTCCATATTGACGATTGGCACTGTAGCATATTTCAAAAACCCAGATAGCACAATTTCCGCATTGTCTTTTTCTTTGTCAACTAATCCCGCAAAAGCCCTGATGGCAATTATATCACAATATTGAGAAACCACTGCTGCTGCTTCTTTGATGTGTTCCGAAGCCCCTTGATCCATAATTGCTCCGTCTTCGAATTCTAGCGTCCAACCTTCATTGGTAAAATTCATGACCATCACGTTCATTCCCAAATTCAAGGCCGCTTTTTGCGTACTCAAACGGGTTCTCAAACTCGAATTGAAAAACAACATTCCCAAGGTTTTGTTCTTTCCGAGTTTTTTGTTTTTAAGCGGATTTTTTTTGATTCTTAACGCTTGTCTCACCCATTTTTCAAGTGAATCTATGTTTTGTATAGAGATGTAGTTCATTCTTATTTGATTTTTGTAAAAGAGATTTCGTTTTTCAACGCTTTCAAAATAAAATTATCTTCTAAGCCATTAATAATCCAGGTTTCGATATTTGCTGCTTTGGCAATAGCCGCCGAATCAATTTTGGATTGCATTCCGCCCGTCCCATGGGAAGATTTCGAATCTCCAATTTCTTTTTGTAAAAGCTCTAAATCAGTCACTAATTCGATGGTTTCAGGAAATTCATTTTTGATGGAAGCTTTGGTGTAAATTCCGTTGGTATTCGTGGCGATAATCAGAATGTCAACATTCAACAAAACAGCCGTTAAAGCCGCTAATTTATCATTGTCGCCAAATTGAATTTCATCCGTTGCAACCGTGTCATTTTCATTTATAATTGGAATATAACTATTTTTCACCAATACATTTATCGTGTTCACAATGTTTGCTTTGGTTTGTTTTTTTTCGAAATCAGAATAAGAAAGCAAGCATTGTGACGTATGCAGACCCAAATCACTAAAGTTTTCGTGATAAATCCGCATCAAATGAGGCTGACCAATAGAAGCTAAAGCTTGTTTTACAAAAACATCTTTATCGTGATTATCCAGTTTTACAAATTGTTTTGCTGCAGCAATGGCTCCAGAACTCACGATTATAAACTCATAATCATCTTGTAAAGCGGCAATTTGTATACCAATATCCTCAATCTTTCCTCTCGAAATATGATCGGTTTCCTTGGTGAGCGTGTTACTCCCCAATTTTAATAAGATTCTTTTTTTACCTAATTTGTCCATCGCCGTAAATATACCATTTATTAGTAACTAAATGTTGCAGTCCTATTGGGCCACGTTGGTGCAATTTGTCCGTGCTTATTGCCAATTCTCCACCCAAACCAAATTGTCCACCATCCGTAAATCGGGTGGAAGCGTTTTGATATACTGCTGCGCAATCGACTTGTTCCATAAATTCTAGGGCAATATCATCATTATTTGTAATTATCGTAGCCGAATGTCCACCACAATATTTATTTATTTTAGCGATGGCCTCTTCATTTGAATCAACAATTCCGAAAACAATTTTATAATTCAAAAATTCTTCGTACCAAATTTCCTCATTCTCAATCGTTGAAACCTGAGTCGCTTTTGCGAAAGCAGTATCACCTAATATAATCACTTTATATTTCTGTAATTCTGTCACCAAGTTGGCTGCAAATGCCTGCCAGTTTT
>CANHNG010000057.1 GCA_947461915.1 Flavobacteriaceae bacterium | reverse complement strand
CTGTTGCAGCAGCTGAAAGCACAAGCGCTGTTCCAGATATAGAAGCCACAGTAGTACCGGCTGGTATAGGAGTACCCGTTACGGTCATACCGGCAACAATAGCTGCATTGGACGAAGTCAATGTCACATTAGTTGAACTTGCAGTAGTGGCACCAATTATTTGAGTCTTACCATTACCATTATAGGTAACGTTAAATTTACTTCCATTTGCAAAAGATGGTATGGCACCAAGCACTCCCGATGTCATAACAACCGTTGACCCATTTGCCATAGTGATATTACTAGCAGCAGAAATAGTGCTAAAAGCCGGAGTAGCTAAATTGATTGTTAATGTACCATTAACTGTAAATGGAGTCGCGATAGTTTTAGCAGAAGCAGCAGAAGAACCACCATCTGACAAAATAAGGTTAGCATAGTTAACTCCTACAGGCAAACCTGTAACGCTTTGTGCAGTAGTAGGTCTACCAAATTCTATGGTACTTGTAGGTCCAAGAACTAAGGTTGCTGCACCAATTAATGGTATACTTCCTCCTGCAACAAAAAGACCAGTTGCCTTAAAGGTAATTACTTTTCCGTTTATAGTGGCAGTAGCCGTTGCATTAATAGAGATTGTTGGGTTGGCATTAGAGGTAAAAGACAATGTTGACCCTGATGCTACAGTAAGTGCTGTTTTAACAGTAGGTGTACTTGCTGTATTAGAAACTGACACTACCCCTACACCATCAATAAACAAATTGCCATAAGCGGTACTTGCTCCAAAAGAATAACTGGCCGCAGCAGCCGGTTGGAAATGCACCTCAGAGGCATTGTCTAATGTTCCAAAAGTAGGAGAGCTCAAAAGATGTTTCCACACAACACTACCCGAAGCAGTGGCATCGATTGTTCCTGTTATTGGGAACGTATCGGCAACAGTCAAGCTAACTGCGGAACCGTTTCCTACAATTACTTTAGAATTTGAACCTAAGGTCCAAGAAGCAGCTGTGGTTGCATTACCATTAGCGATCACAAAATTTGTATAGGCCGCCGTCACGTCAGCTGGATTGGCACCCGTTCCGTCTGAATTTTCACCCCAACTTGTATTTGATGATACCAAACCTGAACCATTATAATAATAAACGGCTTGTACGCTACCTGAAAGAGAAAGAGTAGGCAAAGTATTAGCTCCGGTTGAAGCTATGGTCACCGTTGCGGTTTTAAGACCGCCTGTCAAACTAGCTTTCAATCGAACATACAGGGTTGTACTAGCAACTGTAGTTCCTGACAAACTAATGCTTGACGCCCCCGCAGTGGCAAAATTATCACTTGACAACTCAAAATCTGTTGATGCAGTACTCACCACTAAATTATTCGTTAAATTCGACCCTGAAACCAAAAACGATTGCGAAGCAGATGGTCCCATTCCTGTATAGTTGAAGCCAGTCAAAAGTTCAGATGATGAAGTGATAGTAGGTGTAGAAGAAACCACTGCAGTTGCTGTAATTTCAGTAGCATAATTGAATGCTTTATCTACTGTATAAACTTTATAATAATCACTACCTGACGTAGATCCGGCAACAGCATCTGTAAAAGAAGTACCCGTTCCTAAATATACGACCGTTCCGGTTAAGGGAACAACTCCACTGGTTATGGTATTCCCTACGGCATAAATACCGTTTGTATTCGGATCATTATCAGGTTGAGGAATTGTCGAATAACGAACGACCATATATCCTCCGCCATCAACATCTGACGATGCTGTCCAACTTACATTAAGACCGCTTACTGCACCACCGCTTGCCGCAACAGGTGCTGCACCGTCTGCTGATGTACCTGCATATATCACAACGTCATCTACGTCAAAACCTCCACTAGTTTGTCCAGTTGCAAGCTTTGTACGAAAAGCAACAACAGAAGATGTTAAATCTGTGGCTGATGAGGTAACCACTTGGGTAACTTTATTCCAAGTAGTAGTAGTATTTTTTCCATCACCCGCATAATTATTACCTACTGTTCCTACACCCACAGGGATTGAAAACATTGAAGCAGTAGCATTTCTTGTATAATACTGAACAACATAAGAACCTGATGTTATCGTAGTTGTAGCCGAAGGAGATATAAGCTGCCTACCTATTGTTGTAGAATTAACAGATACAACAGCATATTTACTACCCGTTCTGGGACCTGTAGTCCCTGAACCCGTATTGCTAATAGCCGTAGTTCCAGATGTCCCATAAGCCCAAGTAGTATTTACCGCAGGAGCGACAGCGGTAATCGGCAGAGTCGCGACTGTCTGCCCTTCAAATCCTCCATCCATAACTGGATAGGAGCCAATAACTTGTTGCCCCCAACTTGAGTTGGCGCAACATAGCATTAAACACAGACTGAAAAAAAGCTGTGTTACTGCTTTTCGAAAAAGTAATTTGTTTTTCATAATAAATGGTTGTTTAAGTGTTTCATAATTTGTTTTTAAAACTGTTAATAGATTAATAAATACTTTTTTTTATTAGATTAGTTTACAAATTTAAATAGGATGTTCGAATACGACCCGTACTAAAAGTTTCAATATATAGGTCATTTTGTTTCAAATGGCGTTTGTAACTGATTCGAAGACCAAGTGTTCAACCCTTTACTGGCATGAGATGAAGCCTTTACGAACTGCATTGAGTCAATATGGAAACCCTCAAGTTCAGGTTTTTTATTTTTTTTTGACAACAGGGTATTGGGTATAGCTATAAATAAAGATTTAAATCCTTAAGAAAATTAAGGTCATTAGGTTTTGGTGTGTATTTAATGATTCTTAACGTATTTAATGGTTCGAAAAAAATGAATTTTCACAACAATTCCAGTAGAGCCAAAATTTTATAAAATGAAGTGATTTAATCCTATTTTACGATCCCATTTATTAAGCTGTAAAGCGTCCCAACTCTCTTTAGTTGTGACTCCTAGGTAATGACAAAATAATTAGATTTTTATTTCCATAAAAATGCCCCCAGCTAGTGTCTCACTATTTGGGGGCAACGTAAATCTTTAGTGTTTTCAATTTATAATAAATTTTAATACGGTTATTATCGTAATTGCTAATAAAAGGCTGATTATTAATTCCAGTATAAGAATATTTGATTTTAGTCTTTTCCACTTTTTAGAAATTTTTTTACTACTAAACCATTTGAAGTTAGGCACTTTGTTTTTATCCATTTTCAAATCTTTTCTTTTGTCACTTTTTAGTTTATCCATTAAAATAAGGTATTTGTACCAGCAGTTTTAGTAGTAGGAGGAACTAAAGCATACTATTTTTTAGTCTATTTTTTTATTTTTTGAAAAATAATTCTAACTAACAGTTTATTTATAGTGTTTTAAGCACTGGTATTTTTTTAATTTCAGATATAAGCTGTCCGTCGGGAGTGAATCCTTCGATTTGAACCTTTATTTCTTTTTGGTTTCCTTTCGGAAACTTCACTTCAAAATTAGGGCTGTCTTTCAGTGTGATAGTTGGTATCCAATTTAAAGTCCCAAAATAATAAAACTCTTTTTGGGTTTCAAAAAGGGAGTTTTTAAATTCTATGTTTGGCGTAAAACCATTGGTTACAATCATTGAGGTGTATTTAGTCTTGAAATATTTATTACTACTCCCTCCTTTTTTTAGAAAGACTTTTATGGTGCCAACACCTCTACTAGAATTATCAGAAAGACCTGATTTATCAATATAGATTTCATCGACATCACTGAGTTCGAGATTGAATAAAAAGTTGAAATCCGTTTGTTGAATATCATCTACAAAAACCGATGGTGAACTATCCGAGTTGCTTGAATAGGAGTTTCTAATATAGGCTTCGTTTTCTTCAATGTCTATGCCTGTTCTGTAGCCATTTCTGCCTATGAAGTCTAAAACATTACCGTGTTGTCCTTCTTGAATTTTAAATCCTCTGGCATTCATACTCATTGATGTAGTGTTTGTGAGGATTGTTTTTTTGGCGTTGTTTGTAATCGCTATTTCTTTTAATTCGATAGTGGAATCTTCGAGTTTTGGGGCACTAAAAGTAAAATTAGCATTTAGATTTTTTAGGACCGGACATAAGGGTTTATCCCATGGAATGGGTAAATTTAATGGTGTGATATAGGAAGCAACCTTTGTGGTCATTTTAGTGTATGCCGACATGTTTTTTTCGTCCATCATTTGCAGTATAAAAACGGTGGAGTCTCTGGCATAAAAGTTCTCGAACTTGAAATTATTTTGTTCATCAATCGTTGTTTCTTCAAAAACGTTGTCTTTTAATGAAAAAAGCGAGACCTTATATTTTGAATTTGGTTTCAATGTTTTTTCCACCTTACCGCTAATGGTTACTCCTTTGTCAAAAGTATAATTCATTTTTGGCGGGTTGGATTTTATGTTATCCCAGAGGTATTTACTTCTGTTTTGGTTCAACATCAACAACTCCATCTCTTCTTTTCTGGCGTTGTTTTCTAGGTCATAGTACGAATAGTTATTTATTTCAGGGGTTTCTAGGTAGGCATTGAGATAAAAAGTACCCATTATAGCTCTTTTTTGATCCGCACAGGTATTGTCTGCCGGAAGTACGCTAACACTCATATTCGCTTGATTCACTTCTGTTTTTCCGTACAATGCTACGCTATCATTAGCAATTGCTCTCGCTTCGAGAGTGGTAACGGGCTTCATTGTACCATAATGGTACAGCAGTCGTTCGGTGATTTCGTTTAAGTTTTCATCAATCAGCCGAATGCTATTTACCCCATTGGACAGGTATTTTTTATCAAAATAGAGTATGTGTTCTGTTTGCGTATTGTCGATGGCTATTTCTTTGAGAACTGCATTTTTATTTTGTTGAATCAGGAGGTTGTATTTTTTATTTTGGTATAATTCGGCCCCTTTTTCGTTCGTTCTGATGTTCACTACCAGATTTTGTTCGTTTAAATTATTGTTATAACTAATTACAATCCCTGTTTCTTGAGTCCCGGGCAATGGTATAGAAATCGTTACTTTATCCGATGTTATTTTTAAGGTATAGGTTTCGTTGAGGTCCGGATTAATATAAAAGACCCCATTTCCGGAATGGTTGGTGTAAAAATGTGAAATTTCATTCGATTTAGAATCCAATATAACACCCTCATTTATTTGTATTCCCCTTTGATTGCAATCCGTAATCTTAATCCCAACAGTATTGTTCATGTCACTTATTAAAGCACCACCCTCAGGAAACAGTTTAATTTCGGCCGATTTCCAGTTGGGTTCGTCTGAATCGAAATTATAGGTCTCCTTTTTATCAATGATTTCGATGGTTTGGAGGAAAGAATCATCTTCTATAAAATTGTGCATCCAATTGGTGAAAAAATGAAAATAATATTTTCCTGCCTTGAATTTGTCATTCAAATGAATTCCTCCGGCAAAGGTACCTTTACTCGCAAAAAGCAATTGTTTTTGAATGATTTGTCTTTGGTCATTATAGACTATCAATTGAATGTTTGTTGTGTTTTCGGCTAAAAGGGTGTTGTTTTTACTGGCAATGTATCCTTTGAAAGCAATATCTTCAGTATTCACATACTTGTTTTTATTGAATTGAACATGTATCATTTCCCTGTCGTACTGAAAATAATTCTCCAGGGAATTCTCTATTGCTTTTTGGGAATTGCTATTTTGGGAATTGGATTGGAAAAACAACAAACTGCAAATTATAATGAAGACTGTTCTCATTTGTAGAAATAATATTATTGGGTTATTAAAACAGTATATTTGGGTAAATTCGACATGAAAAACTTAGGTCTCAAAACCGGTATGGAAGCCGTTAGTTGGTAAAAAACAAGGGGCTATTTTTTTGGTAATTTTTGTTTCAAAAGCCATTTCAAAAAAACAGACTCCGGATCACATTGACCACTACTGTATTGTGTTGTGCCATTATCGCTTCCGGTGACCATTTTTAGGGCAATAGGACCTCCGTGTTTGTCCCCTTTCCAGGTAGTGAATTTCATGTTTCCGCCTATTTTTTGCATTGCTTCAAAGACTTTTACGTCTTTTTCATAAGGGCATTTAGGGTCTTCATCTCCATGAAAAGCCCAAATAGGAATATTTTTTATTTTTGAAACATCAATAAAATCTTCGGTTTCCGGCAAACCACTTCCGGCAGAAGGGGCTGCGGCCGCAAAATAATGAGTGTCAAACTGGATAAACCGGTAGGTGCCGTGTCCTCCCATCGAATGTCCCATCACATAGATTCTATTCCTGTCTGCAGAAGGCAAATTTTGAATAATCTCCTTGATTTTAGACAAATCCGTTTCGTTCCATAATTCGGTCGTTTGGGGAGCGATTATATAGGTCGGATATTTCAGTCTTATCTCATTTTTAGCCAAATAATTAACCCATTTACTGTCTTTTATTTGCTTGGCATTATCGGTACCTCTTCCTCCGGCACCGTGCAAAGAAACAATAACCGGGTATTTTTTTTGGGGATCCAAATTAATGGGTTTTAATAGTCGATAATGAAGCTCTTTATAGACATTAGCATCAAATACGTTTAGTATGGAATCTTGCATTTCTTGTGCTTTCAGCGTTTGAAATGTCGAAATAAAAAGCGCCACATAGAACACCCAGTATGCTAAAAGTGGGAAAGGAGATTTTTTAAATTTATTGATTATAGCCATACAAATTAGAATTAGCCCTGTTTAATTATTTTAGGTTTGAAAAATGGTAAACGGTATAGGTTTCGTATTTTTCACCTGGCTTAAGTATAAGTGTTGGAAATGATTTTTGATTGGGCGAATTATAGTCTTGGACTTCTAGAGCAAACGATTCTCTAAAATTAAAGGGTTTTCCCATTTTTCCGACATCGGTACCTTTAAAGAAATTGGCACTGAAAAAATGTACGCCAAGATTAGTAGTCGAAACTTCTAATTTGCGGCCGCTCTTGGGATCGACAACTGTAGCAGCTAAAACAAGTTTATTACTATGCTTCTTCTTTAGGACATAACTTTGGTCATAGCCTCTGGCTATTTTCAATTGTTCGTCAGAGGTTTCCAGAATAATATCCCTACCGATGGGTTTTCCTTTTCTAAAATCAAATGGGGTTCCGGCAGTTTTTATAAGTTCCCCTGTTTTAATTTTATCCGAATTGACTTTGCAGAAATAATTAGCCGGAATGGTTAGTATATGGTCTAAAATAGATCCGTTCCCCTCCCCTTCTAGGTTAAAAAAAGCGTGATTGGTCAAGTTTACGGGGGTAGTTTTGTCCGTTGTGGCCGAGAATTTCAAGGTCAAATCATTGTTTGAAGTTAAAGTATAAGTGGCTTCAACCTTTAAATTGCCGGGATATCCCATTTCTCCGTCAACAGAAACATAGGATAATACAATGGAACTGGCGGTAACCGATTTAACCTCCCAAACTTGATTGTGAAAGCCATTGAGTCCGCCGTGTAGATGATCAGCGCCATTATTTATGGGAAGTGAATATGATTTTCCATCCATTTCAAAGATTCCCTTGGCAATTCTCCCTACCTCTCTTCCTATAATAGCACCTTGATACACTGCCGTTGCCTTTAAATAATCGTCAATACTTTTGAAGCCCAAAACTACATCGGCCTTTTGACCGTTTTTGTCCGGAGCACAAAGACTAACAATACGGCCACCATAATTGGTTATGGCGGCCGTTAGATTTCCATTTTTTAGAAGAAACAAACCCACTTGTTTTCCATCAATCACCTTATTGAAATTTTCCGGATTCAGTGGAGCGCATTCGCCATTGACTAGATTGTTTTGGCTCATTGTTTTAGAACAAATGAACAGCGTAATTAGTACTAAAAAAATAGATTGTTTTTTCATTGTTATTTCAATTCAATTTTTTCTACATTTTTGTAGCTGTTCCCCCGAATCAATTCAAAATTTTTCATCATTTCTTTCAATTTTTTGGGTTGGGCTTTGGCAAGGTTGTTTTTTTGACCTATATCCTTCTTTAAATTATACAATTGATACTCTTTATCATTTCCCATTTCAATGTTAACTTCTTCCAGAATTGGATCGCCAGGATAAGGAGGAATCATCATCCAATCTCCTTGACGAAAAGCCGTTTTAGTGTTGGCTTCAATAACCAAGTCCTTTCTTCCTTTAGCGCTTTTACCCATAAAAATATCTAAAAGATTCTGGCTGTCTGTACTTTTAACATCAACATTGACCAACTTGGCTATGGATTCCAGCAAATCGATTTGGCAAACCAAAGCATCTGAAACCTGAGGCTTAATTTTGCCTTGCCAATAGGTGAAAAATGGCACTCGGGTACCGGCTTCCAACAGACTGTATTTTCCGCCACGCAAGGGACCGTTTGGTTTATGATTGCCTAGTTTTTCGACAGCTTCATCGTAGTACCCATCGTTCAAAACCGGGCCGTTATCGCTTGAAAACATAATTAAAGTATTGTCTAAAACTCCTTCTTCTTTTAAGGTTTTTATTATTTCCCCCACGCAATAATCCGCTTCCAAAATAACATCTCCACGGGG
>CANHNG010000056.1 GCA_947461915.1 Flavobacteriaceae bacterium | reverse complement strand
ATTTTTGAAAGTAGCGAAGGACACAAGTTCAATATCGCCAAAGTTTCGATGATAATTTTTGGAATTGTGTTGGCGTATTTTATATAAACCATAAAACACCAAGTCACTAATTTTTTTGAAATTTCACCCCATTTTCCTAAAATATTATTTGCTAAATTTGTCTATCATCAAAAAAATTTGTGCTTTCGAACCTAATTTGGTAAAAAAATCAACCAAAAATGACTTTCACTAAAACCACCGAACAATCCTCGAAATACGAACATTTAGAAAAAATGTCAGTATCGGAATTACTTTCAAATATCAATCAAGAAGACAAAACCGTCCCTTTTTCCGTAGAAAAGGCTCTGCCACAAATCGAGATTTTAATAACCCAAATCGTTGCTAAAATGAAATTGGGAGGTCGATTATTCTACATTGGCGCAGGAACTTCAGGGCGTTTGGGCGTAGTGGATGCATCCGAGTGTCCTCCAACCTTTGGCGTTCCTTTTGACTTAGTCAACGGAATCATTGCTGGTGGCGACAAGGCCATTCGCAAAGCGGTAGAAAATGCCGAAGACGATGCCAACCAAGCCTGGATCGATTTGCAAGAACACAACATCAACGAAAATGATGTGGTGGTAGGAATTGCCGCTTCGGGAACAACACCCTATGTGATTGGAGGGTTGAAAGCTTGTAATGAAAATAATATTACCACAGCAAGTATTTCTTGTAATGCAGAAAGTCAGCTTTCGCAAACGGCAAAATTTCCAATAGACGTGGTTGTGGGGCCTGAATTTGTAACGGGAAGTTCCCGAATGAAAGCAGGAACGGCACAGAAATTAGTACTCAATATGATTTCAACAGCCACCATGATTCAACTTGGGAAAGTGAAAGGAAATAAAATGGTCGACATGCAATTGAGCAACAGTAAACTCGTGGATCGTGGCGTGAAAATGATTATGGGAGAAATTCCTGTTTCGTATGCAGCAGCATCCGAATTACTCACTAAATATGGTAGCGTAAGAAAAGCGGTGGATAATTATAAAGGGCATTAATCAGGGTATGTTCAGAAAAGGACCCTTTATAAAAAATGTTGATTACTACTATTTTGTTAGCCAATCAATAATCTCAGGATCTGTTGGCAGTGTTCTTGGAGAAATTACTTTTTCCAATTCGCCTTTTTCGTTCAAAAGATATTTCTGGAAATTCCATCCCACTTCTGAATCTTCCAATCCATTTTTAGATTTTTGGGTAAGAAATTGATATACTTCGTGCATGTCTTTCCCCTTAACGGATATTTTTGCCATCATTGGAAAAGTAACGCCATAATTTTTTTTACAAAAAGCCGCAATTTCAGCATTGGTTCCAGGTTCTTGCCAAAGAAAATTATTAGCCGGAAAGCCTACAATCACAAAGTTTTTATTTTTGTATTTTTCATATAATTCTTCTAAGTCTTTGTATTGTGGTGTGTTCCCACATTTGGAAGCGGTGTTTACAATCATTATTTTCTTTCCTTTCAAAGCAGCAAAATCAAATGTTTTCCCTGATAAATCTTCTACTTTAAATTGGTAAATGGTTTGCTTTTGCATAATTACATCTGTTTTACTTGGTTTGTTTTGGCCTTGACAATTCCAAAAAAGTAATATTCCAAAGGCATAAATAAATAGGTTTTTCATACGGTTTTTTATTAGAATTAATTAGGTAACTTTTTATAATACTTCTTGTATTTTGGGTAGGTGATTGCTCCAAACAACGAAATTGTTCCTAATGAATACCAAATCCAAGCTAAGGAGTGAGCCTCCCCACTAGCATAGGAATGCAGTCCAACTAAGTGAAAATTCACGCCGTAATAAGTGAACAAAATGGATAAGAAGGCAAAAATACTCATCAAATTAAAAAACCATTTCCCTCTAAGTGAAGGTACAAAACGAGAGTGAATTACAAAAGCATAAACCATAATACTGATTAATGCCCAAGTTTCTTTTGGATCCCAACCCCAGTAGCGGCCCCAACTTTCATTTGCCCATTGTCCACCAAGGAAATTACCAATCGTTAACATAATCAAGCCAATCGTCAATGACATTTCGTTGATATAAGTGATTTCTTTGATGTTTAAATTCATTTTGGCTTTGTTTTTCTCGTTGGTAAATAGAATCAACAGTAAAGAAACGATACCTAAAATCATTCCCAAGGCAAATGGTCCATAACTTGCCACGATTACAGCCACGTGTATCATCAACCAATAGGAGTTTAATACGGGTTGGAGATTGGCTATTTCCGGATCAATCCAATTGGCGTTGGCTGCCATAAAAATCATCGATGTGACAAAAGCTGCTGAAGCCACGGTAAGTTTTGATTTTCGGTCAAAGGCCAATCCAAAAAACATAGTAGCCCAGGCTACATATACGATGGCCTCATAGGCATTACTCCAAGGGGCATGACCGGAAATACACCAGCGGGCGATTAATGCCAAAGTATGTAAGCCAAAAAAGAAACCAATCAAAACATGAAAAGTATTGACCGTTACTCTCCATATTTTTTTGTCAAAAAAGATGTTTAATAATGCAAACACCAACATGAAAATACCACCCAACAAGTAATAATAAAAGAGTTTGGGTAGAATATCATATTTATTATACAGGATTTCGAGATTTATTTTTTCTTCACTTGGCCTTACTTTGTTGCCAAATTTTTTCTGGAATCCGTTGATGCTCTCCAATAATTCATCAGCTTGTTTGTAGTTAAGAGTGGCTTTAGCTCGGCCTAATGCTCCAAAATATAACGGAAGAATGCTTCGGGTGTAGGTGGCGGCCATTCCTTTTAAACCGGCGTGCTCTAATTCGGCATAAGAAATCCATTTGTTGTTTTTGTTATTTGGAATTGGGAAAATCTTCAAAATACTTCCGCTCAAAGCATTGTCCATCAAATTTACTTTTTTGTCCGTTTCGATAAAATCTTTTTCGAATTGGTTGGGATTTGCGTTTTTGTAGGCATCACCTAAATAAGGCCCTAATTTATAATTCCCAGTGTTGTCAAAAAAGGATATAAAGGAGGCGTATTTTGCGTCCTTATCGAGACCAATAATTTTCCGGATACTGTCGTTTCCGGCCTTGATATAAATCATGGGAACTTGTATCCAAAGATTTCCGTCGGCTATCATCGATAAAAAGACCTGATCCGAATTCATTCCGTTATACGAGTCTTTATGGCTTACTTTTCGCAACAATTCAGACGAGAAAGTATTTATGGGTTTCATTCTTCCGCCGGCATCTTGAACAATCAATCTGCCGAATTTAGCTGCATGAACCTCGGTTACTTTGCGTTTATTGATTAGGGAGTCCAATTCTTTTAGGCTTGGAGTATGTGCGGAATGATTTTGGGCGAAAGCCGTAAAACCGAACAATAAAACTAACATTGGAAACAGTTTTGATTTTTTATCTTTCACCACTTCCAATTTTCGTTTCAAATCAGCAAATCGGGAATGCTTGGTAAACAGTATTGACATCATGGCAAAAAACAACATGAAATAACCAATATACGTAATCAAAGTTCCCCAAAAATCATGGTTTACGGATAACACGGTTCCTTTTTCGTCTGGATCGAACGAAGATTGAAAAAATCGAAATCCTTTATAATCCAAGACATGATTCATATATATTCTAGCATCAAAAGGTGTGATGGAGTCCTGAACGGTGACTTGGCTTTCAAATGAAGAATAACTTTTCTCCGTTCCAGGATATTTTTGGGCAATAAAATCATTGAGTTTGATGCTAAAAGGCAAGGTGTAGGCTTTGCTTCCGTAGAAAAAAGTGTAGTCTAGTTTCCCAATTTTAACCGATTTAGATTCGCCAACTTTACCTTTAGCACCCAATACCGTTACTGATTTTTCTTGTCCATCAGCCAATACTTTTACAGTTAAAGCATTATCTCCGCCTTTGGCTTTAAAATCATTTTTTGATTCATAACCTATTACCCCTTTTTCAGCGGGATCAGGAAAAACAAAGCGTTTCTCTCCAATGCTGTACAACGAACGCATCATTAAGGGTTGTGATATGTCTTTGGCAACTTCCCCTTGAAATTTATCTGCCATCCTCATAAAATCCCCTTCAAATGGAGTTTGAATTGTGGAAGTGTTTCCTTCTATGGTAATGTTTATAGCGCCTGAGGTAAATTTATTTAAGGCAAAAAGTACATTGTGAATGTTTTGAATTTCACCTTCTTTTAAGAAATGTTCTTCCCGACCACTGTCTCCGGCTTCCACTAATTTCAGGTATAATACTCCTTTTGTATCGGGCTTAATAACTTGTTTGGCACCCAAGATAAAATCATCATACTTTACTTCAAATTGGGTGTCGCCAAAGTTGTCTGAAATTGAAAAATTATTCTTTGTAACTGGCGAAAGTAATACCGGTTTTTCGAAAACCCGGCGTTTCATTTCGCCTTTATATTCCCCATCGACAAAAAGGGTGAGGTACATCTTGTCTGAATAAAATTTATTTTCGGCAGCGCCTTCGCGAATGGGCATCATGCCTTCATAACTGATGTATCGTGTAATGAAAGCTCCAGTAATGATGAAAACAAAAGATAAATGCAGCATAAGTGTAGCCCATTTTTCTTTTCTTAGCAATTGATAGCGTTTTATATTTCCAATAAAATTTATCATAAAAAGTAACATGATTCCTTCAAACCACCAAGAGTTATAGACTAAAATTCTCGCCGTATCTGTATTGTATTTACTTTCGATAAAAGTTCCAGCACCCATTGCAATAGCAAAAGTTACGAAAAGCATCGCCATTAAACGTGTGGAGAATAAAATGGAAACTAATTTTGAATTCATCTGTAAGAAATTACGTTTTGTAAAAGTGGGACAAAAGTACTTAAAATTGTTGACTTGCTTATTTGTACAATTGTTAATTTAATCCAAAATTAAGTGTCCTGAACGGCAAGTGTATTGCAATTTCTTTTTGAATTTCAATTGTTGACATCGTGTATTGGTTTTTATTTTTTTTCGCTAATTTTGTCCAATGGTTAAAGTGATTATTATTGGTTCTGGAAATGTCGCCCAACATTTGATACATGCTTTTTCCAAAAGCAAAAAAAACGATTTGGTACAAGTTTTTTCAAGACAAAAAGAATCATTAGTACCCCTTTTAGATTCTCATAAAATCACCGATAACTATGCAGATTTAGCGGAAGCCGACCTGTATATTTTAGCGGTTTCTGACGATGCCATTGCGGCGGTTTCCTCTCAATTGCCTTTCGAAAATCGCCTTGTTGTCCATACTTCGGGAAGTATTTCCATTGATATATTGGACAATAAGAATAGGAGAGGGGTTTTTTACCCTGTACAAACTTTTTCGAAAAATGTAGCTGTTGACTTAAGTGAAATTCCCATTTGTTTGGAAAGTGAAAATGATGTTGATTTTGACCTATTAGAAAAAGTGGCTTACTCAATTTCCAATAAAGTTTTTAAAATTAGTGAGGTGCAAAGACAAGCCTTGCATGTTTCGGCAGTTTTTGTCAATAATTTTGTGAATCAGCTATACCAAATTGGCAATGAAATTTGCCTTGAAAATAATATTCCTTTTGAAGTTTTAAAACCCCTAATTTTGGAAACGGCAAACAAGGGAACAACACTTTCGCCAAAAGAGGTGCAAACAGGCCCTGCTAGCCGCAATGACAATACAACCATTGAGCGTCATTTGAATTTTTTATCAGACGAAAACCGGAAAAATATATATAAAATAATAACCCAATCCATACAAAATAATGGCAAAAAGCTATAAACAAATAATGAACGACATCACCACTCTTATTTTTGATGTTGATGGAGTTCTTACCGACAGTTCCGTTTTTGTGACCAATGAAGGGGAGATTCTGCGGGTCATGAATATTCGGGATGGTTATGCGATGAAGGCCGCCGTAGAATGCGGGTATAACGTATGCATTATTTCAGGAGGAAGCAATGAAGGGGTTCGGGTGCGATTGAGAAATCTGGGTATTACGGACATTTATTTGGGAACGCCCGACAAAGTAGCCACTTTTAAGGAATACATCGAACTTTACGATATTAAACCAGAACAGGTATTGTATATGGGCGATGATATCCCTGATTATCACGTGATGCAATTAGTGGGATTGCCTTCTTGCCCCCAAGATTCCACGCCCGAAATCAAAGCCATTTCCCGTTATATTTCCCATAGGAATGGGGGTAAAGGTGCCGCCCGAGACGTCATTGAACAAGTGATGAAAGTACAAGGAAAATGGATGTCCTATTTTGACGGCAAGCTTGATTAGTATGTAGTTTGCTTTTGTGGTTTTCCTTTTTTCTGATTAAAATTTGGAAGTTATAACGAAATTCATCCACCTACAATGATAACAATTTCTAAGGCTACAATAAAGGACATTAAAGTAATTCGTGAAATTGCTTTTAAAACTTGGCCGGTCACATATGGTGAAATACTATCGAAAGCGCAAATCGATTATATGTTGGATTTATTTTATTCTGAAGAAACTTTGATGGATAATCTAGCGAACAAGAGGCATCATTTTTTTGTGCTGAAGAAAAATAAAATTTGTCTTGGTTTTGCCTCTTACGAACACCATTATTTGAATTCAAACTTTACTCGATTGCACAAATTCTATTTACTTACTGAACATCAGGGCAAAGGAATGGGGAAATTGATGCTAGACAAAATTGTGGCTTTAGCCAAAGATAATAAAACAGATAAAATTTCATTAAATGTGAACCGATTCAATAAGGCCTGTGTCTTTTATCAAAAAATGGGTTTTGAAATCATTGCCGATGAAGATATTCCTATTGGGCAAGGTTATTTAATGGAAGATTATATAATGGAAAAGCAGTTGTAACTCATTCTTTGGTAACGTTAAAACGACACTTTTTCCTATAATTATAAGGCTAATATGTATTTACAAAGGCTATTTTGTCGTATATTTGGATGTAAAATTCTTCCATTTTATCAATAGTTTTTAAAAGCATCTAAAATGAGGGCTTCAGCAGTATCATTACTTTCTATATTTTTTTTAATTAGTATTTCTTGTTCCAAAAAAGATACCGAAGAAATCAAACCCACAGTTGGGGATGTAACACAAAGTGTTTATGCTTCCGGTGTTGTAAAAGCCGTTGGGCAATACACCGTTTATTCTACGGTAAATGGGGTTTTGCAAAAAATAAAAGTTGCTGTTGGACAGTCTGTTAAAGAAGGTCAACTATTGTTTGAGTTAGAGCAAGAGAAAGCCGATTTGAATACTGAAAATGCCCGATTAGCCTACCAATTGAGTCAGGAAAGCAATCATTATATTCAGGATAAAATTTCCGAGATGGAAATGAAAGTGCAAGCTGCCAAAGACAAATTGGCACTGGACGAATCCATTTACAATAGGAATAAAAGGATAAAGCAATACCAAATTATTTCTGAAGTTGATTTTGAAAGGGTAGAACTGGGATATAAAAGTTCCAAAATCAATTACGAAACTGCAAAAAAGCAATTGGCACAACTCAAAGCCCAGTTGCAAAACGATCAAAGTCGGAACAATATCAATCTAAAAATTAGTCAAAAATCCGAAAGTGATTTTAGTGTCAAAAGTGCTTTTTCAGGACAATTGTTTGATATTCCCGTGAAAGAAGGAACTTTAATCACCACCCAAACCCCATTGGCCATTATTGGCGAATCGAATTCCTTTTTGCTTGAATTGGAAGTTGATGAAAATGACATGGTTCTCGTAAACTTGGGTCAAAAAGTTTTGGTGACGATGGACAGTTATAAAGGACAAGTTTTTGAAGCTGTGGTAGACAAAATTTATCCCATCATGCAGGAGCGTTCCCGTACTTTTAAAATAGAAGCCCATTTTATGAAACCACCACAAAAGCTCTATCCAAATTTAACCGCCGAAGCCAATATTGTCATCAAAACAAAAAAGAAGGTTATTACCATTCCGAAAAGTTATTTGATTCAAGGGCAATATGTTTTGGTGAATAAAGACGAGAAAAGAAAAGTTAAAATTGGATTGAGTGATTATCAAAAAGCAGAAATATTGGAAGGTTTACAAGCAGAAGAAACTATTTATAAACCCCAATGACAAACTACAAACTCATCCTGAATATAGCACTGCATTTGCTTCGGGCACGACTAAAACAAACGGTCGTAGCCGCTATTGGCGTAACTTTTGGTATTACCATGTTTATTTCCTTGGTGAGTTTTATGCATGGTTTAAACGATATGCTAGATGGCTTGATGCTCAACAGAACGCCTCATATTCTTTTGTATAATGAAATTAAACCTACTGAAAATCAACCCATTTCTTTGTCGGCGCAATACAAAGACAATATTAATTTTGTCAATTCCATAAAGCCAAAGGACAGAGGGAAATCCATCTACAATGGCGAAACCATCATTAGGGTTTTAAAAGAAGATTCTCGGATTATCGACGTCGCGCCAAAGGTAACTACGCCCGTATTTTTCAATTCGGGAACTATCGCTATTT
>CANHNG010000055.1 GCA_947461915.1 Flavobacteriaceae bacterium | reverse complement strand
TTCCGGAAACAAGGGAGAATTGTCTTCAAACCATTGCGCATTTTTAGAAATGACTTCCATTTTTGCCGACATGTCGAAATCTTTTATCTGAACGATACTTTCATAAGAACCTCTGTATCCCAATGGATCGTTGTAGACTTCGATAAAACTGTTGATATAGTCAATATTTCCTTCGGTGGCCTGTAACCAAGCGATATTATAATCGTCCCAAGTTTTTAAACTTCCCGTTTTGTAGTAACTAATGAGTAATTCTAGAGCATCTCCTTGCTTTTTGTTTTCAGCCACACTTTTGGCTTTTTCTAACCAATAAACGATTTTGTCGATAGCCGTTCCATACATTCCGCCGCTTTTCCATACCTTTTCTTCCAATTGTCCTTTAGCATTGCGAACCAGTTTAGAGTTTAAACCGAAAGAATAAGGTTTACTTGGATCCGGACTGGTTTTCTTGGCATAAAAATCTTCTGCCTCTTTAGCTGTAATTCCCTTGTCATAAAAATTAATTGCTGAACCTTCCAATAATCCCTTAGATTCATCAAGATTTACTTTTTTGGCATCGGCATCATTGAAAATAACATCTACTATAATGGGCGACAAGCTTGTTTTGGTAGCTTTCATTAATGTGGTGAAATAGTCTTTTGAAAAATCAGGTTTGATTTTGTCATTCGAATAATGATGATGAATCCCATTGGCAAACCATACTCTTTTTAGGTAAATTTCGAAATTTTTCCAGTCTTCGGTAGTTTTGTTTCCCTTATAATTTTGATACATATTCTCGAGCGCTTTTCTTATTTTCAGGTTGTGCTTATAATGCTGGTCCCAAACTATATCCCGACCCGAATATCCGGCTTGGGTAAGATAATAGACCAACTTTTGTTCGTTTAAGGTTAAGTTTTCCCAGCCTGGAATTTGATACCGCAATACTTTTATGTCGGAAAATTGTTCGACAACATATTCGAAAGGGGCTTTTTCGGTTATTTTTAGAGTATTGGTTTTGGTTATTTGTGCATTACATAAAAGGGAAATCCCAATCGAAATAAAAATCCCTAAGGTTTTTAGTACTTTCATTAGTAATATTATTTAGTTGTTTAAAAAGAGTTGTTTAACAAATATACATTTATTTATATTGATTGTAACAAAGATTTATTACACTTAAATCAATTTAAAATTGAAAACAATTAAAAATAATTAAGACCACTAATTTTAACTTTGTAGCGGTTACCGTATTAATAAAATTTCTAACTTTACATGATAAAATAACATGGAGTACAATGAGAATTTTAAAATATTTATTTCTTTTACTATTACTTAGCCTGGTGGCATTATCCATTTTTGTTGCAACACAAAAAGGGGAATTTAGCGTGGAAAGAAGTAGGGTTATCAACTCGCCAAAATCGGCCGTATTTAGTTATGTAAATGAAACTAAAAATTGGGCAGATTGGAATTCTTGGGCAGTAGAAGATTCTCTAATAAATGTAACCCATTCTAAAAACACTATAGGAAAAGGTAGCTTATGTTCTTGGGAAGGAAAAGCAGGTAGTGGAGATTTAAAAACATTATATATAAAGGTGAACGATAGCATTTTTCAAACAATGAATTTCAACGGCAACTACTCTGAAGTTTTTATGAGTTTTAAGGATACTCTAAAAGGCACTAAAGTCACTTGGAAAGCAATGGGAAAAATGAGTTTTATGTATAAAATTATGAACACTTTTAACGGCGGTGCACAGAAAGTAATTGGACTGATGTTTGAAAAAAGCTTGACTAATTTAGACCGAAAATTGGATTATGAAATAAACACTTATTCGATAAAGGTAAATGGATTATCAAACAAACTCGAAAATTTTTATTTAGAACAAACCTTTACCAGTGAAATTTCGAAGATTCCTAAAAACTCGGAAATAGTTATTTCAAAAATCACTAATTTTTGCAAAAAAAATACTATTTCGATAAATGGAAAACCATTTATAATATATAATACTTATGATAGCGACAATAAACTGGCGAGAATATCAATTTGTATTCCTATCAAAGAAGATATTTTTATAGTGGAAGGAAGTGATATCATGTCAAAAAAATTGAAAGCATTTCAAGCAGTAAAAACAACAATGACAGGAGATTATACTCATAGTAAAGCCGCATTGGATAAAACAAAGGAATACATAAAAGCAAACAATCTCACTAAAGATTTTTCATTTTCGCACGTGGAAGTATTTGTCCTTGGTAAAAAAGAAGAAAAAAGCCCTTCAAAATGGATTACTGAAATTTATATTCCAGTAAAACCAAAAGGAACCGCTAAACCATCAACAGTTCTTCCTGAAATAAGTAAAGACAATGCTCAAGAAACTAAAAGTCAAAAAGAAATCCCTTCTGAATTTTAATATAATTTTTCAAGATTAAACTTTTTTGGAAATTTCCATTCTAAATTGATATATAAATAAGGTTTTGCAAGAAGAAAAGGAATTTATCAAGGAATTATTAAACCCCAAGACGCAAAACCAAGCGTTTCAAAAACTCTTGAAGGAATATCAAAAACCCCTCTACAACCATATCCGTACTATCGTCTTGAATCACGATGACACAGACGATGTATTGCAAAATACTTTCGTTAAAGTCTTTCAATATTTGAATAAATTTAAAGGAGAGAGCAAACTTTTTTCATGGATATATCGAATTGCCACTAATGAGGCTTTGACTTTTTTAAATCAAAAAGCAAAAATCAATGGAGTAACCTCAGAAACATTACAAAACAAAACCATTGACAACCTAAAAGCCGACGTCTATTTTGATGGAAATGAAATTCAAATAAAACTGCAAAAAGCAATTGCCTCATTGCCCGAAAAACAACAACTAGTTTTCAAAATGAAATATTTTGAAGAGTTGAAATACGAAGAAATATCAGAAATATTAGGGACATCGGTAGGGGCTTTGAAAGCCTCCTATCATCATGCCGTAAAAAAAATCGAAACCTTTGTAAAAACAAATTAAACCCTTTACCTATATTTAAGTCTAATGGATATTATGAAAACATTTAAACTAGCGAACGAACCGAAAATAAAGTCTGGGTTTATAATTCCCGAAAGTTACTTTGACCATTTTTCGGAGACCGTAATGCAACAATTACCTAATGAAGATCCAAAAGTAATTTCGCTTTTTTTAAGTAGAAAAAGTTGGATCTATGCGGCTGCCGCACTTATAGGATTGGGGTTAATCATTCCTATTTACAATGGTTTTGGAAACCATTCCTCAGAAATTGACGAAGTGATATTAGAAAACTACATCGCTAATAAATCTGATATTTCCGATACAGATTTAGCAAGCCTTCTTGATGAAGAAGACATTCAAAAAATGAGTATTGACTTGTCCATTGAAGATAAATCTATAGAGAATGAACTCTCAGCTAACACGAATTTAGAACAATATATAATAAACTAGGACACTATGAAAACGAACAAACTACTACTGATTATTCTATTTTTATTTTCCATTCATTCTTTTTCCCAACCTAAAGACAAAGAAAAAAGGGAAAAGATAAGGTCCTTAAAAGTGGGGTTTTTAACCACTGAATTGTCACTGACACCAGATGAAGCAGCCGTTTTCTGGCCACTTTACAATGCTTTTGACAACAAACAAAATGAAATTAGATCGAAGAAGACTAAATCATTAATTGACAAAATGGATAATGAAGCTTTTGCTAAAATGAATGAAAAAGAAGCTTTTGCACTCCTTGCCCAGTCAGAAAGTTATGATGAGGATTTATTCCAAAATCGCCGTAAATTTATTTCTAGTCTAAAAGGGGTAATTTCTCCAATAAAAATTATAAAATTAAAAAAGGCTGAAGATAACTTCAACAAAAAACTGTTGCAGCAATATCGGGACAAAGGACCGAGAAAATAGATTTTTTGTTTAAAAAAATAAAAAACCAAGAAAACAGTAGCTATTATTTTCTTGGTTTTTTTATTTAAAATTGGGTCATATAGTATTGTTTTTTTGAAATTGAGTAATAATTCGTTTAGTATTTTATTAGTTAATTAGTTATGCTTTTAACAATGGAGATTTAATTAAGATTCATTTTTAAATTTTATTTTATATTAATGATATGCATAAAAAGAGTAGATTTGTCAAGTTTTTTTATAATAAGTACACATGAGCATTTCGCATAAAGATTTACACAGTAAGTTAACATTAGGAGGTTTATTAGTTTCGTTGGGAATAATTTATGGTGACATTGGAACTTCGCCATTATATGTAATGAAAGCCATAATTGGCAATTATGTTATTAATGCAGACATTGTTTTAGGAGGGATTTCTTGTGTTTTTTGGACACTTACCTTACAAACAACCATAAAATATGTACTGATTACCTTGAGCGCGGATAACCATGGAGAAGGCGGGATTTTTGCGTTATATGCATTGGTAAAGAAAATTAAAATTCAATGGCTAATTGTACCCGCGATAATTGGAGGAAGTGCGCTGCTTGCCGATGGAATTATTACCCCCCCTATCTCTGTATCATCTGCCGTTGAAGGAATTCAAACTTTTTATCCCGAAATAAATACAATTCCCATCGTAATTGGAATTTTATTCATATTGTTTACCATCCAGCAATTTGGGTCTAAATTGGTCGGACGATTTTTCGCTCCAATGATGCTTTTATGGTTTGGAATGCTTGGGATCTTAGGTCTAGTTCAAATCACTAAGTTTCCTGAAGTTTTAAAAGCATTTAATCCCTATTATGCCTATAATTTATTATCTATTCATCCTGAAGGGTTTTATGTTTTAGGATTTGTTTTTTTATGTACCACTGGAGCCGAGGCTTTATATTCGGATATGGGACATTGTGGGCGAAAAAACATTAGAATTAGCTGGATTTTTGTAAAGACAACTTTAGTTTTAAACTATTTTGGACAAGCCGCCTACCTCATTCATCATGAAGGACAAACACTGCAGAATTTAGGTGGCGAAAATGCCAACCCTTTTTACTTAATCATGGCCGATTGGTTTCAACCTATAGGAATCATAATCGCAACCCTTGCCGCCGTTATAGCTTCACAAGCATTAATAAGTGGTTCATTTACATTAATAAATGAAGCCATGCGATTAAATTTTTGGCCAAAAGTAAAAATAAAATATCCTTCAGAATTAAAAGGACAGTTGTATATTCCTTCTATAAACTGGTTATTGTTTTTTGGATGTGTTGGGGTGGTTTTGCACTTTGAAAAATCAAGCAATATGGAACATGCTTATGGCTTAGCCATTATATTATGTATGATTATGACAACAGTGCTCCTTAATTTTTATATGATATTAAAAAGGGTGAAATTGTATTTCATGGTTCCATTAATAACTATTTATTTAACAATCGAATTTGGATTCCTTATCGCCAATGTTAAAAAGTTTGCAGAAGGTGGTTATGTGACCCTAATTATTGCATTGGTTCTTATATCAGTTATGACTATTTGGTATTTGGCAAAAAAAATAAATAAGAGCTATACTAAATTCGTAAAAATAGAAGATTATAAAAAAGTATTGGTGGAACTAAGTACTGATTTATCAATACCAAAATATGCAACCCATTTGGTATATATGACAAATGCGGCAAGAATTGATGAAATTGAGGAAAAAGTAATGTACTCTATTTTACAAAAGCGACCGAAAAGAGCCGATATCTATTGGTTTGTGCATGTAAACATTTTAAATGAACCCTATAAAACTGAATATAAAGTAACTGAAATTACCAAAGACGATTTGTATCGTGTCGATTTTAATTTGGGTTTTAGGGAGCCTACAAAAATAAATTTGATGTTTAAGGAAGTCATTAAAGATATGGTACAAAAAGGAGAGGTCGATATCACAAGTAGGTATGAATCCTTGAATAAAAATAACATTATTGGTGATTTCAAATTTGTTTTATCTGAAAAATACCTCTCTCATGACAGCGATTTGTTATGGCATGAAAAAATAATAATGAATTCATACTTTTTTATTAAAAAATTAAGTTTGTCGGAGGAAAGTGCTTTTGGTTTAGATAGCAGCTCTGTAAAAGTAGAAAAGTTTCCAATGGTGCTGCATGCCCCAGAAAATATAGGACTAACGAGAATTAAGTAACCCAACTATTTATCAAACCAAAAATACACTGTTTTTCAATTGCAGTGTATTTTTTTGTGGGTTATTGAACCAATAATAACATAAATATTTAAAAATTTAGTTTAAATCTTTTAGTAGTACCTTTGCACCTCAATAATTTAAAATGAGATTACACCGAAATTTAGTATATACAACCATTGACGCCTTGAATGCCATTTTTAACGAAGGCGAATATGCCGATAAAGTTGTGGCACGATCCCTGAAAAAAGACAAACGCTGGGGAAGCTCCGATAGAAAATTTGTTGCCGAAACCATCTACGAAATTGTACGCTGGAAAAGATTATATGCAGAAATTGCGGAAGTAAAAGAACCCTTTGACAGAGATAATCTTTGGAGGATGTTTTCTGTTTGGGCGGTCTTAAGAGGCTATCCAATCCCAGATTGGCGTCAACTAGAAGGAACTCCAGAAAGAAAAATAAAAGGGCGTTTTGACGAACTTTCAAAAATCAGAGCTTTAAAAGAATCTATTCCGGATTGGATGGACGAATTAGGAGAAAAAGAATTAGGAGAAAAAATTTGGGAAAAAGAAATTGCCGCCCAAAACCAACCTGCAAAAGTAATTCTCAGGGTAAATACCTTAAAAACCAATAAAGAATCTTTGAGGGCCATCCTGATGGACTTGAACATCGAAACTGAATTCTTGAAAGACCAACCTGATGCTTTGGTTCTAAAAGAAAGGGCTAACGTATTCTTGACGGATGCTTTTAAACAAGGTTATTTTGAAGTTCAGGATGCCAATTCTCAACTTGTCGCCGCTTTCCTTGACGTAAAACCCGGAATGAGAGTGGTTGACACCTGTGCTGGTGCAGGGGGAAAAACACTGCATATTGCCGCATTGATGGAAAACAAAGGGCAATTAATCGCGATGGATTTGTACGAAAGTAAGTTGAAGCAATTAAAGTTGAGAGCCAAAAGAGACGGTGCTTTCAATATTGAATACCGCATTATCGATTCTACCAAAATAATTAAGAAACTCCATGAAAAAGCAGACAGAGTTCTGATTGACGCACCTTGCAGCGGCTTGGGAGTTCTGAAAAGAAATCCTGATGCCAAATGGAAATTACAGCCCGAATTCATTGATAACATTCGTAAAGTGCAAGCCGAAGTTTTAGAAAATTACTCCAAAATTGTAAAACCAGGTGGAAAATTAGTCTATGCCACTTGTTCTATTTTACCTTCGGAAAATCAAGAACAAGTTAAAAAATTCTTGGCAACAGATATTGGAAAACAATTTGACTTTATAAAAGATCAAAAAATCCTAGCCTCTGAATCTGGTTTTGATGGATTTTACATGGCTTTATTAGAACGTAAAGAAAGTTTGGAACTGAAGAAAGAATAAAGATTTTAGATTCTAAATTCACAAAAAAAATCCTCTATCGAGGATTTTTTGCTTTTTATCTATTTTCTTATTTCTAAATCTCTTTTTAATCATTCATCGAAATCAAAAACTCTTCATTATTCTTCGTTTTCTTGAAACGATCATTGATAAAATCCATAGCTTCGACTGGATTCATATCCGAAAGATACTTTCTCATAATCCACATTCTTTGCAATGTTTTTGGATCTAACAACAAGTCGTCACGTCTTGTGCTTGAGGATGTCAAATCAATGGCTGGAAAAATACGTTTGTTGGCAATTTTACGATCCAACTGCAATTCCATATTACCCGTTCCTTTGAATTCCTCAAAAATAACTTCGTCCATTTTTGAACCAGTTTCAGTCAATGCTGTGGCTATGATGCTCAATGAACCTCCATTTTCAACATTTCTGGCCGCTCCAAAAAAGCGTTTTGGTTTTTGTAACGCATTGGCATCAACACCACCACTCAATACTTTACCAGATGCAGGCTGAACCGTATTATAAGCTCTAGCTAAACGAGTTATCGAATCCAAAAGAATTACGACATCGTGACCACATTCCACTAGGCGTTTTGATTTTTCGAGAACAATATTGGCTATTTTAACGTGTTCTTGTGGTTCTCTATCAAAAGTTGAAGCAATGACTTCACCTCGAACGCTTCGTTGCATATCAGTTACCTCTTCCGGGCGTTCATCTATCAATAAAACAATCAAATAAACCTCAGGATGATTGGCGGCAATAGCATTTGCAATGTCTTTCAGTAACATTGTTTTACCCGTTTTGGGTTGTGCCACAATCATACCGCGCTGGCCCTTTCCTATTGGAGAAAACAAATCAATAATTCGGGTAGAAATAGTGCTTTGTCTTTCGGCTAATTTGAATTTTTCTGACGGAAAAACAGGAGTCAAATGTTCGAATGAAACTCTGTCACGAACCACTTGCGGATCATGTCCGTTGATTTTTAACACCCGAACTAATGGAAAGAATTTCTCGCCTTCTTTTGGAGGACGAACCACCCCTTTTACGGTATCTCCGGTTTTAAGCCCAAACAATCTAATTTG
>CANHNG010000054.1 GCA_947461915.1 Flavobacteriaceae bacterium | reverse complement strand
TTTATTTTGGAGTAATTCCTAAATCAAAAACCTAAAAAAAATGAAAGCAGCCATAATTACTATAGGTGATGAAATTCTCATAGGGCAAATTGTCGATACGAATTCTGCTTTTATAGCAAAATCATTAGATAGAATAGGTGTTGAAATTTATGAAATGATTTCTATCAGTGATAGTAAACAGCATATTTTGGAAACCTTTGAAAAATTTCAAAACAAGGTCGATTTAGTTTTGATTACCGGAGGGCTTGGTCCAACAAAAGACGATATTACCAAGAAAACTTTTTGCGATTATTTTGGGGACGAATTAATAGTAAATAAAGAAGTTGAAGAGCATGTGATTGAGTTAATCGAGCGTGTTATGAATAGAAAAGCTTCCCAAATCAATAAAGACCAAGCTTTAGTCCCCTCAAAATGTACCGTGCTTCATAATAAAGTGGGTACCGCACCGGGAATGTGGATGAAAAAAGAAAATACGGTATTTATTTCGCTACCGGGTGTTCCCTATGAAATGAAATATTTGGTCGAAAACGAAATCATTCCTAAAGTAGTTCGGGAATACAAACGCCCTTACATCCTTCACAAAACAATACTTACATACGGTCAAGGAGAAAGTTTGGTGGCTGAACGCATCGAAAATTGGGAAAATAATTTACCTGATTTTATAAAATTAGCTTATTTGCCAAGTCCTGGAAGGGTGCGATTGCGTCTTTCGGCTAAAGGAATCGATAAAGAATTTTTGGAAACATCTATTGCTGAAAATGTAATTTCACTATCCAAAATAATAGGGGATATCATCGTAGGATATGACGATGACGAAACTATAGAAACAATTGTCGGACACCTTTTGAAACAACAAAACAAAACCATCTCTACTGCCGAAAGTTGCACTGGAGGTAAAATTGCACAAATTTTGACATCGGTTTCTGGTGCTTCTAATTACTTTAAGGGTAGTGTCGTTTCATATGCGACAGAAACTAAAATTACAGTTTTGGGGCTTTCGCAAGAATTGATCAAAGAACATTCAGTAGTAAGCGCGGCAGTAGTAAAACAAATGGCAATCAATGTTAAAAATATGATGAAAACAGACTATGCTATTGCCACAACTGGGAATGCCGGACCGACGAAAGGGGATTCAAATGCTGAGGTCGGAACGGTTTTCATAGCATTGGCAACGCCAAATGAAGTGATTATTGAAGAGTTTAATTTTGGCCAACCCCGTGAAAAAGTTATAGATAGAACGGTTATTAAGAGCATGGAAATGTTGCGAAAAGAAATTTTAAAAAATCTGTAATAATTTTTTGCTTCATCCGTTTATTTTTCTTTTCTTTGCACCCTGATTTTGAATAACGATAAAAGATAAGATAATGTCAAGAGTTTGCGACCTTACAGGTAAAAGAGCGATGGTAGGAAATAACGTTTCTCACGCTATGAATAAAACTAAGAGAAAATTTTCTGTAAACTTAGTTAAAAAGCGTTTTTATCTTCCTGAAGAAGATAGATGGATTACTCTAAGAGTAGCAGCATCTACGGTAAAAACAATTAACAAAAATGGAATCGCTGCAGTTTTGAAAAAAGCGCAAGCAGGCGGATTTATTAAATAATCCATTCCTAAATATATATCAAGATGGCAAAAAAAGCAAAAGGTAATAGAATTCAAGTAATTTTAGAATGTACTGAACACAAAACAACAGGTGTTGCAGGAACTTCAAGATACATAACAACAAAGAACAAAAAAAATACTCCAGACAGATTAGAGATTAAAAAATTTAATCCAATCTTGAAACGCGTTACTGTTCACAAAGAAATTAAATAATAATTAGAGATTTTAAAAATCTCGAATAGTCACATTTAAGATTTTTAAAATATAAATAACATTTGAATCATGGCAAAGAAAACCGTAGCATCCTTACAAACATCTTCTAAGAGATTATCAAAAGCCATCAAAATGGTAAAATCTCCAAAAACTGGTGCATATACATTCGTAGAATCTATTATGGCTCCTGAAGCAGTTGATGAATTCTTGAAAAAGAAATAATCTAAATAGCATTACATTATATAGAAAAGCTACTTTCATTCGGAAGTAGCTTTTTTATTTTCTATATTTACCACTTAATTTTTTGGATTATTACTTGCTATAAAATCTAATAACTCAATAATCCAACTATCCAATAATCAGTAAAATGAGTTTTTTTAAAAAAATATTTTCATCCGAAAAAAAGGAATCAGTCTTAAACGAACAGGAGAAGCAGACTTTAGATAAAGGTTTAGAAAAATCAAAAACATCCTTCTTTTCAAAGTTAACCAAAGCTGTTGCCGGTAAATCAAAGGTTGACGACGAAGTGCTTGATAATTTGGAAGAAATCCTTGTTTCTTCGGACGTAGGTGTGAATACCACCCTTAAAATAATTACCCGAATCGAAAAACGTGTTGCTGAAGATAAATTTCTTGGAACTGCAGAACTCAACCAAATTCTTCGGGAAGAAATTGCGGGTTTACTTTCTGAAACCAATTCTGGAGAAGCCACTGAATTTGTAATTCCAATAACTACAAAACCTTATGTTTTGATGGTTGTAGGTGTTAATGGAGTTGGCAAAACCACCACCATTGGTAAACTTGCCTACCAATTCAAAAAAGCAGGCTACAAAGTGGTTCTTGGCGCAGCAGATACTTTTCGTGCAGCAGCAATTGATCAATTGCAAATTTGGGCAGATAGAGTAGGGGTTCCCATCGTTAGACAAAATATGGGTAGCGATCCGGCTTCAGTAGCTTTTGATACTTTACAATCCGCAGTGGCACAAGATGCCGACATCGTAATCATTGATACTGCTGGGCGTTTGCATAATAAAGTCAACCTGATGAATGAATTGACAAAAGTAAAACGAGTGATGCAAAAAGTAGTTAGCGATGCACCACATGATGTTTTATTGGTAATTGATGGATCAACAGGACAAAATGCTTTCGAACAAGCCAAACAATTTACAGCAGCCACCGAAGTGACTTCGCTTGCGGTTACAAAACTCGACGGAACTGCCAAAGGCGGGGTTGTTATTGGAATCTCGGACCAATTTCAAATTCCCGTTAAATACATTGGAGTAGGGGAAGGAATCGAAGATTTACAGGTCTTTAATAAATATGAGTTTGTAGATAGTTTTTTCAAATAAAGCAGCTTTAATAATAGTACGATGAAATTTTCCTCTTTCAAAAATAGTAGTCCTCTTTTCCTCTATTTATTGAGTATTATTTCTTTTGTTTTGGCGAATGTCATTAGGGACAAAACTAACTTCTTGTATGCAGTTTTACTGGTTTTAGGTGCTTGCTTCTTTATTTTTGGGTTTATGAAAAGAATGAAAAGCAAGTAGAAGGGTAATTGAATACTTTATTTAATATGAAAAATACATTCGGAATTCTGTTTTTATCACTTCTTTTTATCTCTTGTCAGCAAAAGATAAAACCTGAGGATATTTCCAAAATTAATGGGTATTGGGAAATAGAGAAAGTAGTTTTTGACCAAGGAAAGGACAAGGAATACGGGATAAACGAGAGTTATGATTATTTCCAAATAGAGAAGAATAACACCGGTTTCAGAAAGAAAGTAGTACCACAATTAGATGGTACTTTTGTAGTCAATAATTCTCAGGAAAGCGTGAAAGTTCGATTTAAAGATAACAAAGCTTTTATAGATTATGCAACCCCTTATGCGAAATGGAGCGAGGAGTTGGTAGCTATTTCGAATGATGAATTAGTGCTTAAAAACGCCCAGAAAAAGGAGTATCATTATAAGAAAGCAGGACCAATACATATTCTTGACGATGGCAAAAAGACTAAATAATCAAAGTTCTGTTGGGGATGTTTTAAAACAAATTATCCAAGTCAACAAGTTACAACCCGGAATGGATCAAATTGATGTCAAAGAGGCCTGGAAAAATCTTATGGGTAACGGCGTGAACCATTATACGAAGAATGTGGTTTTGAAAGGAACGACATTGTATGTCGAGCTTAGTTCGGCTGTTTTGAGGGAAGAATTAAGTCACGGAAAATCTAAAATCGTCACCATGATTAATGAAGAATTGAGGCGTGATGTAGTGAAGGATGTAGTTTTGAGATAATCAGATTTCAGTTAGCAGGCAGCAGAATTCAGAAATAAAAAATCCCATTTCAAATGAAATGGGATTTTTGTTTTATAGATTTTAACTGCGTTCTGCCTTCTGAAATCTGTTTACTAGAATTGCTCTCTTCCTGCAAAATGAAAAGCACCTTCGATAGCTGCATTTTCATCACTGTCAGAACCGTGAACCGCATTTTCGCCCATCGAAGTGGCATACGCTTTGCGGATAGTTCCTTCTGCAGCTTCAGCTGGATTTGTAGCTCCAATCAAAGTTCTGAAATCTTCAACGGCATTATTTTTTTCCAAAATTGCAGCAACAATAGGACCTCGGCTCATAAATTCTACTAATTCACCATAGAAAGGTCTTGCGGCGTGAACAGCATAAAAGGCGCGAGCATCTGCCAAGGTTAATTGGGTTAGTTTCAAAGAAACAATTTTGAAACCACCATTAGTAATCATTGCCAATATATTTCCGATGTGGCCGTTTGCAACCGCATCCGGTTTAATCATTGTAAAAGTTCTATTTGTTGCCATTTTTTATTATTTTTAATTTTGTGCAAAAATAGACTTTTTTATGAATTGATTTTAATAAATCAACAATTAAAAAGGGGGAAAACGAAGAATTTAGAGCAAGATAACTTCAAATGAAGTGTCAAGGGGTTTGAGCTGTACCATTAATTTTTGAATAAATAGATCTCCATATTCTAAATAAAATTCCGAAAAATTGGCTTGGCGCTCCTGTAAACTTTGGTTAGGAAACAATTCGTTTTGCAAATTGGTGATTCGCTCCAGCGCTTCGAAATGTTTTCTTTTTTGAGCTTTCAACAGGCGTTTTTCGAGATTTTCTAAACCTTTTATTTGTTTCGCTTCTTGCGCTTTTATAGCTCCAAAAAAAGAATCATCTGTCTTTTTTGCTAAATCCAGAAGAGCTTCGAATTGTTTTCGAAGATGTTCCTTTTGTGGGCTAAAGTCAATTGGAAATTCGGATAATACTCTTGTTTTCGCATTAACCAAATCCTTTTGTTTGGAGAATAAATCACTCCAAGTTAATCCTAATTTGTCCGCTTTTTTTACCTGTTTTTCGGTTGTCAACAGGGCCGAATTTCTTAGTAAAAGTATCGGAAAGGTGACTTTTACGGCATCGAAAAAAGATTTCAGTTCCAGCCAATAGGCGATTTCTCCGCTTCCGCCAATGTAACATAGATTAGGCAAAATCACTTCTTGGTACAAAGGCCGCATAATCACGTTTGGACTGAATTTTTCCGGATATTTTTCTAGCAAGGAAAGGATTTCACTTTCCGAAAACTCCATTTGGGTGTTGTTTACTTTGTACTTTCCGTTTTCGAGAATGATGCGTTCCCGCAAATTGTCCTCCAGATAAAACAAATTGATTTCCCTTGGATTGACTTGAATGGTATAGTTTTTTAATTTTTCGGCAGTTTCAATAACGTGTTTGTGGGACGTTTGGTGAATTAATTCGTCCTTTATATATGGAATAAAAGTTCGTTTTAAATCGGTATTATCGGCGTCGAGTATCACCAAACCGTATTTTCCAAAAAGGGCGTTTGCCAAATGACGTGTGGCTTCGGCTAAATTGGAATGGTTGAGATAAGCTTCTTGGAACATTTTTTTGATGGCATTGGCATTGATGCTAGAGCCCAATTCACAAGCGTAAACTTCAAAAAAATCTTTCAAACCTTCGGTGGATAATCGCCCAACGGGTCCTGAACTTTCCTTGTTCCAGTGAAACTTCCGACCTTTAAAATTGAAATAATTAATTTCTTCAAAATCATGATCTTCAGTTGCCATCCAATAAAGGGGAACAAAATTATAGTTTGGATATTTCTCCTTGAGTTCCTTGGTTAAATTGATGGTGGAGATAATTTTATATAAAAAGTACAAGGGGCCAGTAAATAAATTCAGCTGATGACCTGTTGTAATGGTGTAAGTATTTGAATTTAATAATAATTCAATATTTTGGTTGGTTTTAGTAGATATGGAAATTTTAGAATATTGTTGTTTCAATACCGAAACTAAAATTTCTCTATTTTCATAGGTGTAACTAGTTTTTTTTTCCTGAACTTGCGCCTCAAAATTTTCAATACTTGCAAAACGATTGTAAAGGGACTTTATATTAGATTTTTGGTCTAAATAATCATTCATCAAAGGCGAGAAATAACCGGATTTTTGATAGCTGATAGAGTCCGTTGGCATAGTGGGATTAATTTGGAGTAAAAATACCAAAAATTATTGGAACTAAATATTTGCTACTTTCAAATAATAACCTGATTTTTATCGAAAATATTATAACATTCAAATGAAAGAAAATCCAAGTCCGAATAAAGTTAATTCTTTAAAACACGTTCTTTTTGGTAGTTTAATTGGCACCACAATAGAGTTTTTTGATTTTTATATTTTTGCCAATGCTGCTGTATTGGTTTTTCCACAACTATTTTTCCCAGGATCTGATTCTACTATTTCAACAATTGAGTCGTTGGCGACTTTCTCGATTGCATTTTTTGCTCGCCCGATAGGTTCTGCAGTTTTTGGTCATTATGGCGATAAAATAGGAAGAAAGGCTACATTAGTGGCTGCCTTATTGACTATGGGGGTTTCGACCGTTGCTATTGGATTTCTTCCCACTTATGCCAGCATAGGGATTGCTGCACCTTTATTATTAATGGTTTGTAGGTTTGGTCAAGGGTTAGGACTTGGTGGCGAATGGGGAGGAGCCGTTTTATTGGCCATCGAAAACGCACCTCCAGGAAAAAGAGCTTGGTACGGAATGTTTCCACAATTGGGAGCGCCCATTGGTTTGTTGCTTTCTGGAGGAACATTCCTTTTGTTGAGTGACAACATGACTAACGAGCAATTTTTTGATTACGGTTGGAGAATTCCTTTTATAGCTAGTGCTGTATTAGTTGTGGTTGGATTTTACATTCGATTGAAAATTACCGAAACACCTGCGTTTCTTACTTCTTTGGAAACGAATAAAAAAGTTCAAATTCCTTTGCTAACCTTGCTAAAGTCCTACCGACGGGAACTCGTTTTTGGAACTCTAGCCGCTGTCACCACCTTTTTGACTTTCTATTTAATGACAGTTTTTTCTTTGAGTTGGGCATCCACCGACTTAGGATTTGCCAGACGTGATTTACTTATTATGCAGCTTTTTTCGGTGTTCTTCTTTGGAATATCAATCCCTATTTCGGCACTTTTAGCCGACAGGTTTGGACGAAGATTGGTATTGATTATTGTCAGTGTTGTTATTGCTCTTTTTGGATTGTCATTTTCTTTGTTTTTGGGTTCCGGAAATTCTACTTTAATTACGGTTTTCTTGTGTTTAGGAATGACCTTGATGGGATTGACTTACGGACCTTTAGGAACCTTCCTTTCGGAATTATTTCCTACCCAAGTGCGTTATTCAGGAGCTTCGATTACGTTTAATTCTGCAGGGATAATTGGAGCAGCTTTTGCTCCCATAATTGCCATTTGGATTGCTAAAAATTATGGAATCACTTATGTAGGCGTTTATTTATCGGTAGCTGCCATTATCACTTTATGTTCCCTTTTGCTAATCAGTAAAAAGGAACATCAGTTTTGATCAGTTGATTTTGGTTTTCAGAAGTTCTTACCAAAATAGTTTTTAAAGAAATACGTAATAAAGTTATTTATTGCCCTTATTTTTGCCCAAAACAATCCCTTTTGAAAACCAAAGTATTTCTCATTACGCCGCCGTTTACCCAACTGAATACTCCGTATCCTGCAACGGCTTATATTAAAGGTTTTCTGAATACTAAAAATATTTCCGCAACACAAGCGGATTTGGGTATCGAAGTAATTTTGGAATTATTTTCGAAAGAAGGGTTGCGAAATTTATTTAACCATACAATACCCAACACCCAACACCTAACACCCAACACTCAAAGAATCCTCGCTCTACAAGACGAATACATCAAAACCATCGATTCGGTAATTGCTTTTTTACAAGGCAAAAACCCAACATTGGCACTCCAAATTTGTCAGGAAGATTTTTTGCCGGAGGCTTCTCGTTTCGCACAATTAGAAGAATTGGATTGGGCTTTCGGAACAATGGGAACTCAGGATAAGGCCAAGCATTTGGCGACTTTATACCTTGAAGATATTTCCGATTTTATTGTGGAATGTGTTGATGCTAATTTTGGGTTTAGTCGGTATGCGGAACGTTTGGGTCGAAGCGCCAATTCTTTCGACGAATTGTACCAAGCTTTACAGCAAAAACCAACCTATGTTGACGAACTATTATTTTCGATTTTAGCTGCAAAAATAGAGACTATACAACCCGAATTATTCTTGATTTCTGTTCCGTTTCCTGGAAATTTATATGCTGCTTTTCGTTCGGCCCAATATGTAAAAAAATACTATCCCAATATCAAAATTGCCATGGGAGGAGGTTTTCCAAATACGGAATTGCGTTCGCTTTCTGACACTCGAGTTTTTGAGTTT
>CANHNG010000053.1 GCA_947461915.1 Flavobacteriaceae bacterium | reverse complement strand
TCCAATAATGCGGATTGCACTTTGGCAGGAGCACGATTGATCTCATCGGCTAGGACGAAATTGGCGAAAACAGGTCCTTTTTTTATGGAAAACTCATTGGCTTTAATATTGTAAATCATGGTTCCCACAACATCGGCAGGCAATAAATCAGGAGTGAACTGAATTCGGCTAAAGGACCCGTGAACGGCTTGTGACAAGGTATTTATGGCCAATGTTTTTGCCAACCCCGGAACACCTTCAAGCAAGATATGCCCTTGTCCTAAAAGTCCAATTAATAATCGCTCAATCATGTGTTTTTGACCCACGATTACCTTATTCATTTCCATAGTAAGCAAATCGATAAAAGCACTTTCTCTTTCTATTTTTTCATTGATTGCCCTAATGTCCAAAGTAGTTGTATTTTCTTCCATTTCCATCTTTTAATTGCGGTATATTGTGTTCGTTATTTTTGATGGTGCAAATTGAATTTTTTTTTATAAGTAGGATGTTAAAGAATGGTTAAAACTTCTTGCAATCCCTCAATTTTAAGGATGATTTGTGATAGTATTTTCATAATTTTAAAGTTTTTAAAAAATAAGTGTCAAAATTGAGAATTTACTAATGGAGTTTAAGAATAAAAAAATGACTCAAACACCTTTTTCCAAAATTATTGCCGGCACGATGACCTGGGGAATATGGGGCAAAAATCTAGACAAAAATCAGATGATTGAATTAATGAATCACTGCTTAGAAACTGGGATTACGACATTTGACCATGCCGATATTTATGGGGGTTACACCACCGAAGCCGATTTTGGCAACGCTTTTGGCGAAAGCCGAATCGACAGAAAAAAAATCCAACTGATTTCGAAATGCGGCATCCAATTGGTTTCAGAAAACAGGTCGGCCAAAATCAAGCATTACGACTATTCAAAATCCCATATTATTAGTTCAGCCGAACAATCGCTGAAAAATTTGAAAACCGATTATTTAGATTTACTACTGTTGCACAGACCTAGTCCTTTAATGCAAGCCGACGAGATTGCCGAAGCGATTGAAAAACTCAAGACCGAAGGAAAAATTTTGGAGTTTGGAGTTTCTAATTTTACTCCGAGTCAGACGGATTTAATCCAAGCAAAAACTGAAATAAAGTACAACCAAATCGAGTTTTCCGTTACCCATTTTGACGCGATGCTCAACGGAAGTTTAGATTACATGCAAGTTAATAGCATACAACCCATGTGCTGGTCGCCGCTGGGAACTGTTTTTAAAAAAGACGACGAAAAATCCATTCGAATAAAGAAATTAGCAAGGCAACTCTCGACAAAATATAATGCTGAAATTGATGTTTTGCTTCTCGCTTGGATTTTAAAACATCCATCGGGAATTTTACCCGTTTTTGGAACGGCCGACAAAACCCGAATTGAGAATTTGATGAAGGCTACAACTATCGAAATGGAACTGGAAGATTGGTTTGCTTTTTGGACAGAAAGTGCAGGAAATCCAGTTCCGTAAACAGTAGGCTATTTTAAATCCTAAATGAAAATTCGTAAATCCTAAATTAAATTGATTAACAAACGTCTTTTAATTAAAAACCTTTTGGCTCACAATGATGAGTGCAGTTTTTATGACAAAAAAAGACAGTTGAATTTACATACCCGGGAAGGAAAAGCCAAGTTTTTGAAGCACATTTGCGCTTTATCCAATTCGAATCCGGCAAACAATTCCTATATCGTCGTGGGGGTTGAAGACCAAAATAACGAAATTGCGGGCGATGATTTTTTTGATGACAGCCACATCCAAAATTTGGTCAATGCCTATCTCGAAAATCCTCCAAAAATCCAGTATGAAAACGTGCCTTTCCCTAATTTGCCAAAAGACAAAGTCATCGGATTAGTGACCATAAAAGCCAAAAGTAAAACGTCCCATTTCAAAAAAGGAATTCATACCATTCCCGCCAATAGTACTTTTATAAGGCGGGGTAGCAATACCGTTCCTGTTGAAGAAGAAGTTGAAAAAAATTATCAAAACACGGAAACCGTCATTGGCATTGAAAACAATTCCAGAAACAATATTGAATATACGCTCGATGGTGTGATTGATTTCATGAACTTCCGTCATAAGGACATGGCACCCAAATATAAGGTTTTCAAGGAATTATTTGTCATTTGCTGGGCTGGAGTTGCCAATAAATCTCGCGATAAAACCTTTTTGTCGCGGGTGGATATCGAACTTATAAACGAACAAATCAAGTTATTTTACTCGGCTCAGGACGTGGTGACCATCACTTTTGACGAGGACAGCTTTACCATTATAGAATATGTTCCTTTGGGGTTGAATGACAAAACGAGTTTCTATCCATTGGAAAAACAAACCCTTCATTTTCATGACAATGGCTATTATAAAATTGATAGGGAAATGCTTTTCCAACCGCCGGAATTCAACCTAAAAATGCTGTTTCATATTTATAATTCCAACATTGCTTTGCTCAACAAACTCCAAAAAGGCCTTTCATTAACGGAGCGGGAACAGAAAGATTTAGAGAGCTTGCCCTACACCTTTATGGTCTGTTACCTCAACGGATTTGAAGATGCTAAGCAAAAATTAATTGATGCCAAACTACTTTTAAAACCTTTTACACTAGTATATTTGTCCTTTAAAGAGGCCTTGCGTATTTTGAGAAAAATGAAGTATGATGTGCAGTAAAGAGTTTCGATTTAAAATGGAGTTCAAACCTTTTTAAAATTTGTGCTAATTATTTGATATATGTGGAATAGGATAAAGCGAAGGGAAACTTTCGCTAATCTAGCCAGAATTGGGTGTATATGCGAAGGTTTATTTCGCCTAAAAACGAGTTGGGTGTGATTAAAAATGACAATAAAATATAGAAATAAGCAAAATCGTAAAGTTTTTTACAAGTGTTAATTAATAATGAAAATAAAATGAACAAGTTAATTGTAATTGTATTTACTATTTTTTTAACAACTTTTATAAGTTGTCAAAAAGATGATGAAGCTAAATCAGATGTCCCCAAAGAATTTATCTACAATTTCCAAACAAATTCAGAAGATTGGATTGGGGATTTTGCAGATTACCCAAACCAACTGAATATAGAAAATTATAATTTGGAATTTTCATATACTAAACTACCTGAACCATTAAATGTGAATAAAGGTGCTTTAAAACAATCAGGCACAAACCGTAGCGATGATTTATTTATGTTTATCAAAAAGAAATTCAATGGTTTACTGCCAAATAAGAATTATAATATTTCAATTGAGATAGAATTTGCTACAAATGCAGCAAGTGGTGGTGTTGGAGTTGGTGGTGCGCCAGGTGAAGGTGTGGCTATTAAAGCCGGAGCTTCAACTTTTGAGCCTTTGAAAGTAATAGACAATTCTGATAACTGGTACAGAATGAATCTTGACAAAGGTAATCAACAAATAGGTGGGAATGATATGAAAAAAATAGGAGATTTTTCTAACGGTACAGATTTGTATACATACAAGTTAAAAACTTTAAAAACCATAAGCCCACTATATATTAAATCTAATTCAAATGGTGAGATTTGGTTAATTATCGGTACTGATTCAGGATTTGAATCAACTACTACAATATACTACAATTTGATTAAAGTAAATATTGAATAAACCAAACACAATATACAATTTAGTAACCATGCTGGCTTTCGGATCTTTGATACATTTGTGCTATTTATAAACTTTCGTGCCGGTTGATAAGAAAGAGCTATTAATGAGCTGAAAGCCAGCACGTCGAAAATTGTTTTTCGTTAAGAATTTTGGGTGATGTGAAATTTAAACAGCAACTATTTTAGAGCATAAAAAATAGAAAATGAGAACACTTGTCATAGGCGACATTCACGGCGGTTTGCGTGCCCTGCACCAAATTATGGAAAGAGCCAAAGTTACCCCAAGCGACACCTTGATTTTTTTGGGGGATTATGTAGATGGCTGGAGCCAATCGCCCCAGGTAATTGATTATTTGATTAAATTACAAACCAATCACAATTGTGTTTTTATTCGGGGCAATCACGACGAATTATTGTTGGAATGGTTGAACAAAACTAAGGATAATCCATTGTGGTATAAACATGGCGGCGAATCAACGGCATTGGCTTACGCCAATGTAAGCGAAGAAAGTGTAAAAAAACATTTGGAATTCCTGGAGACTTTGGAAAATTATTATATTGACGAGGAAAATCGTTTGTTTATTCACGCTGGTTTTACCAATGTAAATGGCGTTGATTACGAATATTTTCCAAAATTGTTTTATTGGGACAGAACGCTTTGGGAAACCGCATTGGCAATGGACAAAACACTACAAATAGACGATCTGTTTTACCCAAAACGACTGACTTTGTATAAAGAAATTTATATTGGACACACGCCAGTTTCCAGAATAAACAAAACCACCCCCGTACAAATGGCCAATGTATGGAATATCGACACAAGCGCCGCTTTTGAGGGACCACTAACCATTATGGATGTGAACACCAAGGAATTCTGGCAAAGTGAGCCTTTACACCATTTATACCCAAATGAAAAAGGGAGAAATTAAGATCTTTTAACTATTTTCACATTCAAATCCATTAACCTTTATTTTTATGAAAAAAACTTTTACACTATTATTATTTTCCTCATTTTGCTTTATGAATGCACAGGGGTATAAAGGGAAAGGAGATACCAAATTCGATGTTGGCATGAATATTCAAAACGGAGGTTCAGGGATTGGACTTTTTCTAGATTTTGGCAGTGGCGAAAACATGTCCTTCGGATTTGTTACTTCGTATTTATTGTCAGTTAATAAAGATGATATAGGAAACAAACCCGAATTTATGGATCGATTTGATGCCAAAGCGCGATTCAATGCTAATTTAGGGAATGTGCTAAAACTAGACCCGAAAATGGATATTTATCCAGGATTGGATTTAGGGCTACGGAATTTTGGTGCCCATCTTGGTTTTCGTTATTTCTTTACCGATGGTTTTGGGGTGTATTCAGAGGCTGGAATTCCTTTGGCAAAATACGACACGACCCCAAGTGGATTTGATTATCTGAACAATCAGTTTGTGTTCAATATTGGAGCCTCTTTTAATTTGTAGAAAATTTCAATATGGTTTTTTCTTAATTAAATTTTTTAAGACAGTTTAAAATATCAAAAGGCAATTTTAAATTTTAAAATTGTCTTTTTTTAGGTGAGAATAATTCCTTACAAATCAAATTTAATCCCTTGTGCCAAGGGCAAACTCGTGGTATAATTAATGGTGTTGGTTTGGCGACGCATATAGATTTTCCAGGCATCGGAACCAGATTCACGTCCACCACCCGTTTCTTTTTCGCCTCCAAAAGCACCCCCAATTTCAGCCCCGGAAGT
Source organism: Flavobacteriaceae bacterium (assembly GCA_947461915.1). Lineage (GTDB taxonomy): Bacteria > Bacteroidota > Bacteroidia > Flavobacteriales > Flavobacteriaceae > Flavobacterium. Next base: position 3,225 of record CANHNG010000053.1, on the reverse strand, counting down.
GCCTATATTGACGTTGGCAATCCCACAATCGGAACCTGTAACCGACAAGAAAAGTTCGGCTTCCCGTAAATTATTGGTCATAATGGCGGAGGACAATCCTTGAACGACCGCGTTTTGAATTTCGATGGCATTTTCAACCGAACCGGAGTATTTCAACAAATACAAAACGGGTGCAAAGGTTTCATGTTGTACAATTTCAAAGGAATTGTTGGCCTCGGCGATAGCAGGTTTTACATAACAACCGCTTTCGTAACCTTCGCCCGAAAGCACGCCCCCTTTCACAAGAAGTTGACCGCCTTCGGTAACGACTTTTTCCAAGGCTTTTTTGTATATTTTAGCGGCATGCGTGTCGATTAAAGGACCAACATGGTTCTTTTCGTCTAATGGATTTCCGATTTTTAGTTGACCATAAGCCGAAACAAGGGCGTCTTTTACGGTATCATAAATGCTATCGTGAATAATTAAACGACGCGTTGACGTGCAACGTTGTCCTGCAGTTCCCACCGCCCCAAAAACAGCGCCAATAACGGTCATTTTGATATCGGCATCCGGCGTTACAATTATCGCATTGTTTCCGCCCAACTCCAACAAGGATTTCCCCAAACGACCTGCAACGGCTTGCGCCACTATTTTTCCCATTCGGGTAGAACCCGTTGCTGAAATTAAGGGTATCCGTTTGTCGTTCGTCATCCATTCGCCCACTTTGTAGTCGCCGTTTACCAAGCACGAAATGCCTTCCGGCAGCTTATTTTCATGGATTACTTCGGCAATGATGTTTTGACAGGCAATGCCGCAAAGTGGCGTTTTCTCTGAGGGTTTCCAAACGCAAACATCACCACAAATCCAAGCCAAAGCGGTGTTCCATGCCCAAACGGCCACCGGAAAGTTGAATGCCGAAATGATTCCGACAATCCCCATGGGGTGGTATTGCTCGTACATCCGGTGTCCCGGGCGTTCGGAGTGCATCGTTAAACCGTGTAATTGTCGTGAAAGTCCCACAGCAAAATCACAAATGTCTATCATTTCCTGCACTTCGCCATAGCCTTCCTGTAATGATTTCCCCATTTCATAGGAAACCAATTTCCCCAAGGCTTCTTTGTTTTTGCGAAGTTTATCGCCAAACTGTCGCACGATTTCCCCACGTTGTGGTGCGGGGATTAAACGAAATGTTTGGAATGCTTCGGTAGCAGTCTGCATCAGGTTTTCATAGTCGGCGGCTGAAGTAGTTCTCACAGAGGCGATTAATTGGCCGTCCACCGGCGAATAACTTTCGAGAATTTCTCCATTTGAAAATTGATTACTTCCCGTTGACGTTCCTTCATTCAGAACTTTTACGCCTAGTTGCACCAGTGCTTCTTGTATTCCGAATTGTGTTGCTATTGTTGCCATTGTGTTTTTTAAAATTGGATTCATAAAGGTACATAATGTTGGTTAAAAATAACAGTATACAAAATTAGTTGGGTGTAATTATTTTTATAGCCAATTCGTAGTAATTTGTCACACTGTCCCGAAGCTTCGGGAGTCGAAGTGTCTTCATTATATAATCTTCGACAGGTTCAGACTGACATCGTGCTTGAATTGGTTCCAATTTTAACTTGTAAAATTATTTTTTAATCCAATTTTATGGAATTACACCTGAAATCGATTGTTATTAGTATATCCAGCAGAAATAAAAAATTCAGGACTAATTATTTTACCTCTTTGATCAAATAAATGTACACCGGAAAGTGGTCGCTAAACCCCACTTCATTGGCGGTATGCCGCAAGGGATATCCCTTATATTGTCCCGTATTTTGAATCATAAAAGGCTTGTTGAAAATTCCCGCTTTCCAATACCGAAAGGAAGAATAGTCTTGCTGAATTAATGTTTGAGAAACCATGATTTGATCAAAAATATCTCCTGCATCCCTATAGAACAGCGTTGCATTTCCATCTTTGGCCATTTGTTCGAAAGGGTTGTAAACCCCAAATCGCTTGACTTCCGATTTTTTTAATTTGGCTCCAATGCCTTCTTTTATGCTTTTGTTATAGGCACCATCATTCAAATCACCCATGGTAATGATTTTGGCATTGGGATTAACTTTATAGATAGAATCCATAATTTTTCTGTTCAGCCTTCCGGCCGCTTCACGAAATGGACTGCTTTTTTTCTCCCCACCAGTACGGGAAGGCCAGTGATTTACCATTATATTAAACTCTTCGCCGTCCAGAAAACCAGTCACCAGTAGAATGTCCCTAGTAAAAACTCGCTTATCATTGGCCACTTCTATTTTGTCAATATCGGATTTGTCCTCTTCGATTCTCTCCTCTTTTTTATCGTTCATGTCGTTATTTCTGTAGACCAATAAAGGGATGTTGGTAAAACTCGCAGGTTTAAAATATTTTTTCTGGTATAAAAAACCAACATCAATTCCCCTTTTGTCAGGGGACTCAAAATGTACAATGCCGTAATCACTTATAGCAAGATTGGGATGTTTTACTAAATCTTCCAGAACGCCTCGATTTTCAACTTCAGAACATCCAATAAAAGTGGGCGCCTCTTTTTGTTGCTCATTCGTCCCGATTTGCATCAAAACTTTCGAAAGATTTTCTAATTTTTGGTTGTATTTCTTGGAAGTCCAACGCTGAATTCCAGTCGGAGTCCACTCCTCATCATTATTGGGATTATTAATGGTGTCAAAAAGGTTTTCAAAATTATAGAAAGCCACGGTGTGCACCTTATATTTTTTTTCTTGAGCGTTGGCCACCAATATTGTGGAGGTAAGAATCAAAAAAAGAATAAATTTTTTAATTTTCATATAATCCACATTTATTAAGATTAAAATTAATAAAAAAACTTTAAATCAATTGCAAATAAAAGCAATTTAAAGCGTACATTAACAGGTACTTATAAGGGATGTGTTTTTTAAATCAAATGAATTAATTTTTATTTATGAAAAATTACAATATGATTAGCCTGTTATTTGTCATACAAGCCACAATTGCTTTTGGGCAATCTAATTCGGGGGTTTCAGGCAAAGTAGAAGATTCGAAATCACAAAAGTCCCTGCAAAGCGTTGTTGTATCCATTCAAAATACCAATTTGACCCAATTGACAGATCGTAATGGTAAATTCAGTTTTGAACACGTTGGAATAGGAAGCCAATTAGTACTACTCAAGAGTGAGGGTTACCAAGACCAATTGCTCCAAATTGAAATTATTGCCGGAAAAATGTTGGATTTAGG
>CANHNG010000052.1 GCA_947461915.1 Flavobacteriaceae bacterium | reverse complement strand
TGTTTTTAATGTAAGCCTGCGCTTTTACGAATTTTCTGTCTGTTCCAGCAATGAAAATATCATTCAAAGTTTCTCCTTTAAAATAAATATCATCATTGTATTCAAAACTGATTACTATGGTATCATTCTTTACCCTATACTTTTTATACAATGGACCACAAAAATCAATATCCTTTTTATAGGATTTTGCCAAAGCAATATTGGCCAATCGCAATCCATAGGGCAATTTATAGGGATAATGAAGGTCTGTTAAATCCCCAATATCCATCGTTGGACACATCGCAGTATTGGGAATTTGCAAGGTTTTCAATTGGTTTTCCCTGATTATGGCCGCTAGGTTACTGTCGCTGTATTTAAATGCCGTCAACTGCAAAAAATAAAATGGCAAATCAGTCCGATTCCAATGCTGCCTCCAACCGGTAATCAGCGATTTCATTTGTTCAAAATATTCATTTGCCCATTCCCTATTAGAGGTCCCTTGATACCAAATAGCGCCTTTTATGGTGTAAGGAATCAAAGGCGCCACCATACTGTTATATAAAACCGACGGACGTCGATGTGGCCTGCTGGTCATATAAAGTGATTGCGGTTCCTCCATTTTTATCCCTTTTGTTTTAGCATCTGCAAAAGAAATGCTATCCTTTTTCCTGTTTAAATCCCAGTTTTGCCAACGAACATATAAATTTTTCAATGCAGGATTATTCTTGTTGGTTTCTTCCGGAGTCCAACATTCAGCTCCAGTCCCCCCCCAATTTGCAGTAATTATTCCGATGGGAATATGGAGATTTTTATGCAATTCACGGGCAAAATAATAACTGATTGCCGAGAATTCCTTTACGTTTATCGAATCGCAAGGAAACCATTTACTGTCCTTTGGAAAAGATTTTTGAGGCGTATTGTTCGTTCTTTTAGTTATGTTAAAAAGCCTAATGTTCGGATAATTCGTTTCCGAAAGTTCTTTTTTAGCATCCTTGACCCTTCTCATTACCCATTCCATGTTAGATTGCCCCGAGGAAAACCATACTTCACCCAATAGCACCTTACTGATTACAATGGTATTGTCTCCTTTTACGGTGATGGTATGTTCTTGATTGCCCCCTTTGGTGGTTTTTAGTGTCAATTTCCAGTCTCCGCTTGCCGAAGCCATTGTTGAGAAATTTTTTTTGCTCCAGCTCACAGCAACAGTTATTTTTTCTCCGGGACTGGCTGCCCCCCAAATATTCACCTTGCTTTTTTGTTGCAAAACCATATTGTCACAAAAGACAGCTGGTAAAGAAACATTTGCAAATGATACGATGTGAAATAAAAGAAATAGCGCTTTAAAGATTATTCTCACTGCATTTTCAAGTTAAGGTAATTTTAAATTATTCAACACTTTCATCTAAAAATCGCGGTTACAAACCCTTGTTTTTTAAATAAGGTAACAGTTTTTCAGCATAACGATCTCCAAATTTATTGGCACTTTCCGCGTCAAAATGTATATTATCCTCTAAAAGTTTTATTCCTTCCGCAGTTACAAAATCGCTAAATGGAATGTATTCCTTGACTTTACGAATTACTTCATTGTCAAATTCAATACAATCAAAACGTTCTGATAATTCCCCACAGATAAATGGAAGTTCCGGTTCATTCAAATCCTTCCTGAAATTTTCGACCATTTCTTTTAGTTTTGCTTTATACCCTAAAAAGTTGTCTCCCTTTGAATCTTTAATATCTGATGACCCTTGATGCCAAATAATAGCCCTGATTTTACCTTCTTTTTGAGCCTCTTTGACCCGTTTTAAAGTGTTGTCATAATTCGCCTTTCCAGGTTTAAACCACTGATTTATTGAAGAGCCTCCTTGTGCATTCAAAATTAGCCCTAAGGGTTTATTTAAGTGCTTTCGTAGACTCAACATACAGTTATTCGCTAAACTAACCCCTTGAATTTTTAATTCTTTACGAATATTAGAATATTTATTAAGCGGTTGGGATGCCGGTTCGAAATTCCCATCTGAATTCATTAAATAAACATTGGGTAACACGTTATAATCTTCAATTGGCGCCCTTCCCGCCATGTTAGATTGTCCAATAGCCAAAATAATATCTAAAGGCTTTATTGCTTTTATAGATTTGGATTCTGTTTCTAAAAAGGTAATTAAAGCATATTTATTATCATTTAACTCTTTCATAAGTTTCATGAGAGGGGTGTAAAATTGATACTTATTATTTACTAGCCCTTTATTCGCATCTGTATTGGATGGATCGACTTTTTTAGCAGAAGGATCATTGTCTTGGTATTTAAAATAATGCCATCCTACACAAGATTTACTTGCCAGAAGAGAAAGGCAAAAGTGTTGATAGGCGATTCCTCTATCTTTTTGAGTTCGAACAGTAAACCCTGCTCCTGATGTATTTGCAAGACCTGAATCCATCGCTTTAGTATAAAACTCTGTTACGATAAAAGGTTTTTTCCCTTCTCTATTCCACATATCAATCATCAATGGATCTGGCGACCAATTTCCATAGTAATTTATAGAGAGGACATCACAGTACTTTCCTGCTGCCGCAATTATGGACTCTACTTTTTTGGCGCCACCATGTAATCTGCTTCCTAAATATAAATGGTTTGGATCGTATTTTTTTATGGCTTTGGAAACTATTGAATAATAGGTATCCGCAACAATTCCTGCAAACTCTACTCTTTCTTTATCCGTAATTTTGTCTTGGGTTAGCCCCTTTTGTTCCAGCCATTTTGAAGCAAATAAATACCCTTGATCTGACTTGTTATCCAAATTGAGATAGCCCTGTAAATTGTCCAAACCAAGAGGGATCTCATTATCTGAAAAATAGCCAAACAAATTAGCGTCATTGGCATATTTCACAAGATCTTTAGCCCTTTCGTCGCAATAGGTTTCAAATTCACTGTCAAAAACAAAAATACATTGATTAGGGTAACCCGTATTTCCAGGCAATTGAACCGTACCTCCTCTTTTTTTGCCATAGCCACTCATGAAATTTAGATTCGGCGAAAAAGTAAGTGGTGATTTTGCTGTCTTATTGTATACTTGAATCTGTTCGTCTTCACTCCAAGAACCGCTTCCGTTGAACCCATAAAATTTTAGGGAATCGGCAGTCACACCCAACCACCTTTTACTGTCACCAAAACGATTGTTGAATTCCTCTTCATTTTTATCAGATTTACCTTGGCGCAAAGAATTAATGACTACCTGAATATTTCGGTAGCCAAATGGATCTATTACCCACCATCTGTTGCCTTGTTTTTCAACCCTGAAAAAACCAGTTGCATTGAATTGCTTAGAGAGATCACTGCCATATTTGTTTTTTGACATATTCTTGGAACTTGGAACAAATCCTTCTAATTCTCCCACGGTACAAGCATCAAAAAATTCCCAAGGCATATCTTTTGCTTTTACCCAAGGCTTGGCTTCGATTTTAGTGGTATGATAATTAATTGCTCCCAAAAGATTCAACTTTTTGGAATCACAACCTTGTGAAAAACTAAATTGAATGAAAAAAATAGAAAATACAATAAAATATTTCATTTTTAATAATTTACATTTCTAGTTATATCCTGAGTTTTGAGGAAAATTACCTCCCATGGCATTGATTTGACTCTGGGGAATAGGCCATCTTCTGTTTACATTTACATTGAAGTTAGTACGTACCGATTTATAATTAATGGCATTCGTGACGTTTGTGGTTATATTTGTTTTACCAGGCAAAGTGGTGGTATTAGCCACATAAAATATTTTCATCAAATAATTATCCGATCCACCATAAGTGTTAATTTGGGCTGACATTGTTGCAGCACCAAATCTTTTTAATACATACCAACGATGACCTTGACCTTCTTGTGAAAATTCACGTGCATCCTCATCCAAGATATCCTGAAGGGTTAATGAAGACACCCGTTTCGCGTTACCTGCACGCTCCCAAGTAAGATTATAAAATTCTAAGGCTTTGGCCTGATTTCCTTTTCGTAAGTATGCTTCTGCTCCGATCATACAAGTTTCTGCATAACGGTAAACCAACACATCCTTGAAACCCCTATTTTCAGTTACGGGTCTTGTCCATTTGTCAAAGTATTTTGATGAAGAAGGGTGTATTTCGTTTGCATAGTTACCAGCCATGAATCTTGGTATTTTGTCCCCATTTTTAAAATTAAAAGTAAGTATTTTACCTATTGCGGTTGTAATAGGTGCATATCCTTGTAATTGGGTAATAATAGCATCCGGTAATCCTAAATCTGGGTTAGGTTGACCATTTACATATAAATAATTTAGATCATGAGCTTGAATTACAAGTGTTCTAACCAAAGGTGTACTTACCGGAATATTATTAAATTTAAAATATTGAATATAATATTGGTTGAATCTTTTATCATTCACTTTATCATATAAACTCAAAAGGTAATCATTTGGGTAGATTCTACCCCATGGAGTGCCACCTTGTTCTAGATCTGTAACTACAAATCCCTTATTTGGTGAGGAACTTAAATCATATCGGCTCAAAAAGGTAGAGGCCATACGGTGTCCATTAATAACCCCCTGACTATTAGCAGGTGCGCCACCGATAGCGTTATTCCACTGATCGACCATAATAGATTCTGAATTATTAATTTTGGCACTAGTCCCGGAAAATGTTGCAGGTCCAAAAACATCTTGAGGCTGAGCTACTAAGGAATAAATACCTTGGTTTTTTATTTTTTCTACATTTAAAATTGCATCATCCAGATCCATTGTACTCAAATCATCATTTATGGGCCACATATCAACCAAAGCCTTGATGTGACAAGAAGCTCCTTTTGTGTAACGACCTGTTTGAGGAGTTGTCCATGATAAATGATTAATGGCATAATCCAAATCTGATTTTATTTGTGTCATTACTACTGCTTGGTCAGCCGCCGAATATACTTTTGCATCATTGATATTATAGGGTGTTACCACATCTGTGGTGAAATAAATATTGTCAAATCTTCTTAAAAGATTAAAATAAGCCTGGGCTCTAAAACAATAAGCCTCGGATAATGCTTGTGTTACCAATGGATTGTTTTGATCCATTTTTAGAGCATAAAAAATAACTTCATTAGCCCTACCTATAATTTTATAGTTATAATTCCAAAAACCCTCGACATCCTTGTTTGCTGAAGTTAGAGCTGTTGGGTCATACCATGCCGTTCCTTTCCATAAGTTCTCGCCTGCGCGGGTAAATGTAATATCATCACCAGTTAAGAGCCCTAATGTGGGTAAACTATAATTGATATCACCATAATCGCCCATATATCTTTGTATCGGATACAAAGCCGTCACGGCAAAACCAATACCCTCAGGAGTATCGTATATAAAAGCGACCGAGAGGTCTGTTTCGTTTTTTTCTTTCAAAAATTCATTAGAACAGCTCCATAATAAAACTGTTGTAATTGTTATTAATATAAGTTTATTTTTCATTTTTTTTATAATTTATAGTGATACGTTTAAGCCCAGTGTTATTGTTTTAGGTTCCGGATAACTTGACGGACTAGATTCTGGGCTAAAGGATTGGTATTTAGTCCAAGTCAGAAAATTAGTAGCGGAAACATACAGATTCAGTTTAGAAATATTGCTTTTTGCCAACATAGAATTAGGCAACGTGTATCCAAAAGATAAAGTTCTTAGGCGAATATAAGAAGCATCCTGAAGCCCCATAGACTTAACATATTGATCTGTACTAAGTATCTTTGGCAAAGGAGCCTCTTGTCCTAAACCACTTGGAGTCCAATAGTTTCTTTTAATGCCATTCAGTCTTCCACCATTAGTTCCCCCATCATTATAATCATATAAATAGGAATTATTCTTTACCACTCCCTGAACCGTATAAAAATCGAGCAATAAATTAAATCCTTTATAATTAAAAGTTGTACTCAAAGAACCGATCCAGTCAGGACTGGCTTGAAATATTTGTTGATCCGCTACAGTAATTTTTCCATCTCCATCTGTATCTACCACTCTTATAGAGCCCACTTTTTGTATTAATTTATCGTCAGTTAAGGCAACACCTGTAGCAGAATCAAACCCTTGAGCAGCTGTTCGCACGTCTTCGATGGTATTGAAAATTCCATCAAATTTATATTCATAATAAGCATCTATTGGATATCCTATGAACCAATTGTTATTGGGTTGATCCAAAGGTTTACCGTTTGCATCTGTTTTACCATCAATCTTCAGAATTTTGTTTTTGTTTTTACTGAATGTAGCATTTGCTGTCCAGCTAAAATCTTTATTTTTTACTAACGTTGCACCCAATTGAGCCTCAACACCCGTATTTTGAACTTCTCCTAAGTTGGTTAATTGAGAGGAATATCCTGAGGCCGAGGCCAATTTGTTATAAACCAATAAATCGGTTGTGCGAGTATCATACCATTCAAAACTACCCGTAAGACGATCGTTGAAAAACCCAAAATCAAGTCCCACATTTTTAGAAGCTGAATTTTCCCATTTCAAAAATGGATTAGGCATTACTCCACCAGGCAATAATCCAGTGGTGTATGATGGATCATTTCCAAATAACATTTCTGATTGAGTGGTTGAAGATGTGGTTTGATAGGGTCCAATACCTTGATTCCCAACTTCACCATAACTGGCTCTTAATTTTAAATTGGTTACAAAATCGACATTTTTCAGAAAAAACTCGTCTTTTAAAACCCATGCTAAAGATACAGAAGGAAAAAGGCCCCATTGATTTTCAGTACCAAAAACCGAAGACCCGTCTTTTCGAACTGATGCCGAAAATATGTATCTATCCATAAAAGTATATCGAGCACGAGCTAAATAAGACAGTAGTTGACGATTTGAAATGGAACGATTTGGAATCCCAAAAGTTTTGGCATTACTAAAACCATTAGCACCATAATAATCAGTTAAGAAATCTCCGGCAGTCATAGAAAACCCTTCGTTTCTAAATTTATTGGCACTTTGCACTAAGGTAACATCAAAACGATTATTAGTGTTTAATTGTTTTTCATACGTTACTATATTTTCCAATAACCACTCTGTGTCGCTACCGAATCCAAGTCGACCCCAACCATTAGTTTTCCCACCATTTTCGTGTAATCTAGTTTCATAACTTTCTCTTTTCTCCTCTCGAGAATTGAAATTACCGTTGATGCGGTATTTTAAACCCTTTATTATTTCCCAATCCGCAAAAACATTTATCAAAAGTCTCGTTGTTATTCTTTTGTCAGAATGTTCTCTACTATTCCACAAAGGATTGAAAATTGCTTTTGAATCGGTTGGATATTGGCTAATAGCACCATTGGCATCATAAGGATTTGAATAAGGAGAAAATGTAAAAGCTTTTCGATACATATATGATGATGCAGAACTACCGTTTGTAATACCGTCTTCTCCATATAAGGTAGAACGAGTATAGGATGTGTTTGTGCCTATTTTTATACTTTTGGATACGCGTTGGTCTACATTCAATCGACCTGTCAATCGATCGAATCCAGAGTTGCTGATCATCCCGTCTTGATTGATATAATTAACGCTAGAGCTATATTTAGTGTTTTCGCTACCGCCTTTTAATCCCAAATTAAAAGAACGCATTAGAGCAGGTTTTATCAATTCTTTCTCCCAATTGGTTTCTTTTCCAGCCAAGTAATTATTGTAAAGAATATTATCCCCTATGGCCGCTTCAATTATATAATCTTCAACTTCCACGATTGGTCTAAATTCACTTTGTTGAACTAAAAGCATTTTTAGCCAATCCGTACCCGACATCAGATCAAAATTCTTTTTTAAATTCTGTACTGAAGAAGTTGCACTAAAGTCAATTATCACTTTACCATTATAACCTCGATTGGTGGTAATCAATATTACCCCCGCCGAAGCTCTAGCTCCATAAATGGCTTGTGAAGCAGCATCTTTCAATACCTCTACGCTTTTAATATCATTAGCATTAAGATCATCGATATCGCTCACAGGAGATCCATCAACAACAAAAAGAGGTCCGTTACTCCCTGAAAGGGAACGTTTTCCACGAATTAATATATCTGACCCACCTCCAGGACGGGATGAGCCTATTTTTACATCTACACCCGCCACTTTACCACGAAGCATTTCGGCAACACTTACCGTAGGAATGTTTAACATGTCTTTTACTTTAACAGAAGAAATAGAACCGGTTAAGTCCTTTTTTCTTTGGGAACCGTATCCAGTTACTACGACTTCTTGAAGCGTACTTGATTCTTCTTGCAAAACAATTTTTATAGCGGAATTGTTTGTTGCCGAAACAGTTTGGTTTTGGTATCCTAAAAAGGAAAATTTCACAGTGGACTTATTGGGCACACTAATAGAAAAATGTCCGTCCAAATCAGTAACTGTGCCTGATTTGTCAGAACCTGAAACTGAAACACTCGGAATTGGCATTCCTTTATTGTCGCGAACAGTTCCTGCTAAAACAACTTTAGTTGTTTGGGCATTGATTAAAATAGTAAATAGCAGAAGAAAAAATCCCATTGCTTTTTTGGTCACAAAAGGATTTTGGGATAGAAATTTTGTAATGCTCTTTTTCATTTTTGATAATTTGATTTTGGTTTAAAGTTTGTACACAATTGTTTATATATTTAAAAGTTGTTCTTCTTTGTCATTGAAGTTAAAAATACAGAATACGTGTTCGTACACGCAAAAAGCAAAATAAAACCATTTAAATCATAATTCCTATTTTTTTGTCTAAATATTA
>CANHNG010000051.1 GCA_947461915.1 Flavobacteriaceae bacterium | reverse complement strand
TATGCCGACGACAATGGTTTTTCGTTGATTATCGCCTTGGATTGTGGGATTAAATCCATCGATCATGTGGCCTATGCCAAAGAACGAAAAATCGATTTTATCATTTGCGACCACCATAGACCGGGAGCCGTTTTGCCAGAAGCTGTAGCCATTTTGGATCCAAAACGTGACGATTGCGGCTATCCTTATGATGAATTGTGCGGTTGCGGTATCGGTTTTAAACTCATTCAGGCATTAGGTGAAAACCGAAATCAAACCATCGAAGATTTAACTTCCTATCTGGATTTGGTTGCAACGGCAATTGCCGCTGACATTGTTCCGATAACGGGCGAAAATAGGATATTGGCGAATTTCGGATTGCAAGTCATCAACTCCGATCCGAGACCCGGAATCAAGGCTTTGATTCATCAAATAAAAAAGAAAACCTTAGACATAACCGATGTGGTTTTTATCATAGCGCCCCGAATAAATGCCGCTGGAAGAATCAAACATGGCAATCATGCAGTGGAATTGTTGACCGAATTTGACTTTGAGCAAGCACAACAATTTGCATCGGAAATTGAGGCGTACAATTCCGAAAGAAAAGATTTGGACAAACAAATTACCAAAGAAGCGCTGCTTCAAATTGAAGAAAATTTAGAGAAAGAGCGATTTACAACGGTGGTTTTTCAGGAAGATTGGCACAAAGGCGTAATTGGTATTGTGGCTTCGAGATTGATAGAAATGTATTACCGTCCAACATTGGTTTTTACCAAAAGTGGCGATAAATATGCCGCTTCGGCACGCTCTGTCAAAGGGTTTGATGTGTACAATGCCTTGGAAAGTTGTTCGGAACATCTCGAGCAGTTTGGCGGACATATGTATGCCGCCGGAATGACTTTATTGGAAGAGAATTACCAAACATTCAAGGATGCCTTCGAAAAAGTGGTCGAAGAGACCATTCACCCCGATTGCTTAACTCCCGAAATTTCAATTGATGCGGAAATAAATTTCTCTGACATCACTCCAAAACTAGTCCGAATTCTCCAACAATTCGAACCTTTTGGCCCCCAAAACATGACGCCCGTTTTCTTGACAAAAAACGTGAAGGACACCGGCTATGCCCAAAAATTAGGGACCAATGAAGAACATTTAAAACTTTTTGTGAGACAAGACAACTCCGAAGAGATGGCTGCCATTGGATTTGGACTTGGCAACAAAATGGAAATGACAACCGATAAAAAATCGTTTGAAGCGGTATATTGTATTGACGAAAACGAATGGAATGGAAAAACTTCCGTTCAATTGCGATTGAAAGATATTAAGCCATAATTATCAAATGAAGATAAAAGACCCCTACGCCGCTTTGCGTTATAAAGAATTCAACATGTTTTTAGTGTTGCGTTTCGCCATGGTTTTTGCCTGGTCGATGCAATTTATCGTAATTGAATGGGTTGTCTACAGCATGACCAAAAATCCCCTTTCACTAGGAATTATTGGATTAATGGAAGTGATTCCGGCCATTGCGATGGCTCTATTTGCAGGGCATATTGTCGACCAAAACGAAAAGAAAGACATGCTTTTTAAATGTATTTTGGCTTTTTCGGCAATCAGTTTTGGCATGTTTCTGTTGACTTGGCCCAGAATTACATCCGACTTTTCAATCAACAAAATTTTATATTGCATTTACTTTTTGGTCTTTTTGGGGGGATTGGTACGTGCCTTTCTGGGACCGACCATCTTCTCGCTGTTATCCCTAATTGTCCCTAAAAAAGTATATCCCAACGCATCTACCTGGAGCAGTTCTGTTTGGCAAACGGCTGCTGTTGTAGGTCCTGCATTAGGTGGTTTTTCAATCACTTGGATCGGAATTCACTGGTCAATGGCTTTCGTGGTGGTGTGTTCACTTTTGTCGCTCATTGTTTTGACACAAATAGAAACCAAGCCCATTTTAAATCCTAAAATTGGAGAACCCATAATGGAGAGTTTGAAGGAAGGCGTGAAATTTGTTTACACTAATAAAACCATTTTAGGGGCTTTGTCGCTTGATATGGTTGCCGTTCTTTTTGGAGGGGCAGTGGCGCTTTTGCCTATATTCGCCCAAGATATTTTAAAGGTAGGTCCCGAAGGGTTTGGTTTTTTAAGAGCGGCCCCAGCGGTCGGGTCTTTGTTAACGATGTTTATTTCGGCACATGTTCCTTTATATAAAAATGCAGGGATAAAACTTTTGGGAGCCATATTTGCCTTTGGAATTTGCATCATCATTTTTGGAATATCCACCGTGTTTTGGATTTCGGTTCTTGCTTTATTTTTCAGCGGTGTTGCCGATGGCATTTCGGTAGTCATCCGTCAAACGATTCTGCAATTGAAAACCCCAGATGCCATGCGAGGGCGTGTGGCAGCAGTAAACTCCATATTTGTGGGGTCTTCGAATGAGCTGGGCGCTTTCGAAAGTGGATTGACCGCCAAGCTCATGGGAACAGTTACCGCAGTTGTTTTTGGCGGCAGCATGACCCTTTTGGTTGTTATTTTTACTGGAATCAAATTGCCGGCATTTAGAAATCTAGACTTGCAAAAAGACTTGGAAGAACATGAAAATCAGGAGTGATTACAATTTCTTCAACTCAAAAGTCTCGCCGTCAAAAACACCATAGGTAAAATAGTCTATCCAGTCTCCAAGATTCACATACACAGAGTTTTCTCCAATAGGGAGTTTCATGGGCAAATGACGGTGTCCAAAAACAAAATAATTGTAGTGTTGGGTTTCCAGTTTCCTTTTTGAGTAAAGTACTAGCCATTCATTTTCTTCGCCAAGGAATTTCACGTCTTCAGCTCCGGAGATGAGTTTGTTTTTTACCGAAAAGTATTGCGCCAGTTTCACGCCAATATCAGGATGAAGCCATCTAAAAACGGATTTTGAAAATGGATTCGTGAATACTTTTTTCATGCGTTTGTAACCCTTGTCGCCAGGGCCTTTACCGTCGCCATGACCAATAAGAAACGTTTTTCCGTTGAACGTATATTCTTGATTATCGTGATAGACCGGAATGTTCAATTCTTTTTCAAAATAATCACTCATCCACAAATCGTGGTTGCCCACAAAGAAATAGATGGGAATGCCGCTGTCGCGAATTTCGGCCAGTTTTCCTAAAACCCTTACAAAACCCTTAGGAACTACGGTTTTGTATTCGAACCAAAAGTCAAATAAATCCCCTAACAAAAAAATGGCTTCGGCATCCCCTTTGACTTCGTCAAGCCAAGCCACAAATTTTTGTTCTCTTGGAAAACTCAATTCGGGAGTTGGCGCACCAAAATGCTGGTCGGAGGCAAAATATATTTTTTTGTTGGGTGTCATAAAATGAGTTGGGTATTGGGTTCTAGGTATTGGAATTTATAAAATATTGTCACTGGCAAACCATTCGGCGAAAGAAGATTCCGTTTCCTGCAGTTTCAAGGAAAAAAGACGAATATTTTCGGGCAATCGGCTGATGATACGTTTGGAAAAATCGACTACCATATTTTCGCTCGTGGGTTGGTAATCGACTAAAATTACGTGATGTCCGCGTGATTTTAATTCTTTTGCCAACTCAATATGGGGGGTAGTTTCATTGAAAACCGTGGCGTGATCAAACTGGTCTACAATTTCCTCTTTGACAATTTTTTTCAAATCAGTAAAATCAATGACCATCCCAAATTTTACGTTATTGCGGTCTAATATGGGTGTTCCAATCACGGTAACCGACAATTTATAACTGTGGCCATGCACGTTTTTGCACTTGCCGTCATAGCCATACAAGGCGTGACCGGTTTCAAAACTAAACTGCTTGGTTATTCTGATTTTGCTCATTTTATTTTTTGATTTGGCGTAAGGCATTTTTGGTAAAATCGGAGAGGACGAGTTTTCCAGAAATGGCTGCTCTTTCATTGAGCAAATTTTCCCAGTTTTCGGTGTCTTCCCAAAGTATTGTTTTCATTTCTAATAAAGCTTCTGGATTATAGGAAGCTAATTCTGAGTTAAACCTAGCCAATTCTTTATCTAAAGTTACTTGACCAGCAAAAACTTTGGCATAAAGCCCTTTATTTTTTGCCCATTCCGAATCTTTCCATTCGTATGATGCTAGTGCTAACTCTGCCATTGCTGATTTTCCTATTTTTCTAGTGATGGCAGGTTCGATTACAAATGGACCAATACCAATCGAAAGTTCAGATAGTTTAATACTACTATCAATAGTAGCAAAAACATAATCACAGGCTGCAATTATTCCAACGCCACCACCCACAGCTTTTCCGTGAATTCTTCCCACTATTATTTTCGAACAGCTTCGCATGGCGTTTATCACATTCGCAAATCCAGAGAAAAATTCAGTGGCTTCGGCCAAATTGGTCACGGATAGCAATTCGTCAAAAGAAGCGCCGGCGCAAAATGCTCCCGTTCCACTGCTTTTTAAAACAATCACCGAAACGGCAGGATTAGCGCTTAAAACCTGAAGTTCATTGGTCAAGCGGTTCAGCAAATCACTCGAAAAAGAATTACTCGCCGGATGCCCAAACTCGAGGGTGGCGATTTTGTTTTCGATTTTCGTGAGAAGCACGCCCTTAGGATTTTGTGATACCATTGTGCAGATTTTGATGTAAAGTTAAAAATATTAAGGAAATCAGGTCGTTTTTTTTAATAGTTCTGACTTTTAGTGTGTATTTTGAACTTTTTTAGTACCTTTAATAGTGGCTTTGAATACGGATTTTGGCAACTGCAAATAGGGAATTTTCCTCCCTTAAACAGCGTGAAATTAAAAAATCAGCAAAATAATTCCAGAAAAAAAGTTGATTTTTTTACTTAGGGGTTATGACACTCGATTGTTTTTTAATACTAAAAAAACACCTATGAGAATTCCAGTACTTCGAAAAAATGTAATTTTTACCCCTGATTCTAGCAGGGTTGTTGCCCGATATTTTATGAATGGGGAACAACGGACCCAAGAAATAGTATCCCGCATCATGACGTTGGATGAACTACAAGTCATTTACACACTAGAGCAAACACTGCGTGAGTTTGCGAGACGTCATCGGAATATTTCACGTATTTTTTTTAAGCACTGCGAAAATATTCGAGGGATAATTGAGGGAATGAAGATTGACTATGATGCACTTTCTGAGGAACGAAAAATGCTTATTGGATCCTATTTTACGATGGAATATGCAATTGAATCTGCGGCTTTTTTCAATCCCTCAATAGTTGAAGATTTTGATCAATCGAATTTAGAAAAGGGAGAAAAGCGTGTCATCATTTCCTTCCGAGCCACAGGTGAAGGCCATATTTCATCCATCGTTTTTAGAAGGGGAGTCCTAGACATAAACAATAATCTGCAGTTGATGAAAATGGGGTATTATATTGACAAGGCAGAGATTGTGCATAGGGCAATGCATAACAAAAACCTATTTGCAATGAAATTGGCCGAAATGCATACGCCAGATAAATATTCAGCCGAAATTCTCAATGATTTGCCTGAACAATTTGGATATCACACCTTAAAAAATGCAATCAATAAAGCCCTGGAAGTTAAACCTATCAGCCCGAAGAAAAGTAGTGCGCTTGAAGAAATAATATGGTTGGCGGATTCGTTTTATGATATACAATTCAAGCACGACTCGGATATTACAGAACGTGTTATATTTCCAATATCAGATTCTGAAAGCCGAGGAATTGAAGATGCCCGTTTTGTGCGTTTTATTGATGATGATAAATCAGAAAAAATAATGGGTACCTATACGGCTTTTAATGGGCATACCACTCTTCCGAAACTGATTTCAACCGAAGATTTTTATTCGTTTAGTGTAATGCCTTTACGAGGAGAAGGAGCGCAAAATAAAAATTTGGCTATTTTCCCCAGAAAAATCAAGGGCAAGTATGCCATGCTCTCCCGAATTGACGGCGTTAACAATTACCTCATGTACTCGGATAGACCCACAGAATGGAGTAATCCCATTTGCATTCAGAAGCCACGTTATCCTTGGGAATTTACACAAATAGGAAATTGTGGATCGCCACTATGGACCGAAGAAGGTTGGTTGGTCATAACACATGGTGTAGGTGCTATGAGGCGTTATTGCCTTGGTGCTTCGCTGTTTGATCTTGATGACCCTTCGAAGGAAATTGGAAGACTTGCCGAGCCATTGCTTTCCCCTCGAGAGGAAGAACGAGAAGGATATGTGCCTAACGTGGTGTACTCCTGCGGTTCGATTATCCACAACAACAGCCTTATATTGCCTTATGCTGTATCTGATTATTCCTCTAGATATAGCGTGGTAGATATGACTGAATTGCTTGAGGCCTTAAAAAAAAGCAAATGATTTATTGAAATGATTCGATTTGTTTTTTGAAATTTTGATTTTACTTTAATTATATAGTATATTTGCGGCAAGATTGGGGGATTAGCTCATTTGGCTAGAGCGCTTGCCTGGCAGGCAAGAGGTGGTCGGTTCGAATCCGATATTCTCCACGATTAATAACCCTAATAACTTATTAATTCAGTAGTTAGGGTTTTGTTATTTTTACTATTGTACTATTAATGTACTGTTACTTAAATTAAGCCTTAATTCATATCATTTTAAGTGAAAAAAAACAGCCATCTATTAAATGACTTCTTAAATCAAAAGTGAATATTTTATTTTAATCTTTAAAGCTATTGAGTTTTTGTAGTGCATTGATAAATATAAGAATTATTGCCAGACCAACCATAAGTTTTTACAATTCCTGTTTCTGTATCTAAAACGTGAAGTGAACCATCGGCAGATAATTGATATTTACCAAGTGAGTTAGTACTGTTAACATTAGTTGAACTGTCTGTAGCACTATTAGTAGAACAAGCCATAATAATAAGAGAAACAGCTCCAACAAAAGCAAGTGATGTCGTTAAATAATTAGGAATTTTCATAATGTTTAGTTTTAAAGTTAATTCCAAATATATGAATTATCAAATAAAAAAAATATTGTTTTTAGCTACATTTCGTGTATTTCGTACATTTTTATTTTATTCTTGCATTCCAAAATTTCTTCATATCAAAAGGGAAATCTGCTCCTAAAAAAGTCCATTAACGGGAATATTTGCTTGTTCTAATGTTCCTGTTACTACTTCAAACTGAACTTCAATATTATAAAGATCATTATGGCTACCAGCTACTGGGTTTGAAATGGCTAATGGCAAACCCTGTCTATCGCTCAAATACAACGCATTAGTTGTTTTACGTTTCTTTCTGCCTTGACATTCGGCTTCTTCGCCTCCTCTGATTGCAGAAGTATGACTGCCATCAAAATAAACACTCGAAAGGTCAAATTTTGATTTATTCTTCTCTAAAATATTTATCCAACTTTTCTTTAAAACATCTGTTCTACACCATTTACGATAATGATAATAAACCGATTGCCATGTCAAAAAATTATCATCAAATAGTGATTTTAAAGGCAGTTGATGCCATTGAACACTTATTTTTAACTTATAAAAAACCGCATTTACGATTTCTTCTAAAGGAACTGTTGCTTGAAAACCTCTTTTTGCTAAAGGTAAATAAGGAACAATTTCACTTTTTATTATATCTTTGTGAAGTACACTGTACATAAAATCTTTGATTTTAAAATGATTATGTTTTGCAACACAAATTTCTTAAACCCTTTTATATTTACAAAATAAGTTTAAATCACTTCAAATAGAAAGTTACTACCCTTTAAATATAAATCGAAAAAAATAGCTTTTTGTTTAAAAAAATGTATTTTTGATAATTATTTTAACTAAAAAACAAAATCTATGAAAAAAATTTTAACATTAATTTTTATTACGTTAGTATTAACAGGATGTAGTAATGAAGGTATTGATAAAAGTAGTAGTTCTAACGCTTTCAGTCCCTCGGTAACCAAGTTGGATTTAACTTCAAAATTACCTGTAAACTTGAAGCAAAATTCCCCTGAAACTTTTGCCCAAATCAGTCAAATGGCAACTTATATGAATCTTGGATCTATGTATATGAATAATAATAATTCTGCTAGTAGGACCAGTGGCTTAATAAATACTTGGAATTATGGCGGATTTACTGTAGCTTATACCTACTCGCTAGTTGGGAGTCAATATCAATTTAATTACACAATTACTCAAGATTCAAAAATTTATTATACCATAACAGGTTGGGAAAATAAAGATGGCTCTGCCGGTCATTGGAGTTATAATATAAACACTGCTGTTTTGGGCTTATCAAATGGTTCTAGTTACAACATAACTTTTGATTGGACAAAAAGCAACATTGGAAACTATCACTTTGAAATGAATTGCGACATGGGATCTTCATATATTTTAAATTATATAGCCAATATTAACTATGATTATTCTGGTAACTATAAGTATACTTTAAATAATTCCCCATTTTTAGATGCATCATGGAATGCTAGTGGTCATGGTAAATTAACTTATTATTATTCAGATCCTCCAACGATGTATACCTTCTAGAGGTGAAAAAATACGGAATAAAATTACTTTTAATAGTCTATTTTTCAGTAGATTATTAATAATTTAATTTATAATTATTCAATGATGAATTACCCCGAGGCAGAGCCATCGAGGTAACAATCTGAAGAAAGTAATTTTTTAGTTTTATGAAAACCTTAGGTTTTCAAAATTTCCTCTATAACCCCGAGGTAGAACCTCGAAGAATTCAATTGATTAAAGTTGGTTTAACTATACATGAATTTGATGGTGATGGTGATGGTGATGGTGATGGTGATGGTGATGGTGATGGTGATGGTGATGGTG